>NZ_JAAHGM010000059.1:0-42886 GCF_010692625.1 Okeania sp. SIO2C2 | reverse complement strand
GGACTTATGACTGCCCTGACTGTGGCTTGTCAATAGATAGAGATTTAAACGCCAGTATAAATTTGAGAAATGCGGTCGGCTCGGTCGTGAATGCCTGTGGATGAGTAACCGCCGACGGTCTCAGTAGTTTGCGTAGCATTCCGCAGGAAAGCAGGAAGTAAACATCAAATTGTCACGTTATGTGACTGTTTGTATCGGTTTTATAGAGCAGTATAATGGTAGAACTAGCAAAATAAATCCAACTGTACCTTATTAATTCATGCTATAACAACTAAAAACTGACAACTAAAAAAACGGTTATGACAGCAAATAATCTCAGACAGAAAATATTAGAACGCCTGGAGCTACTATCGGGAGAGCAAGTAAAAAATCTGCTCCGAAAATGGCTAGTAAATTCATCTGGTAATTTAGAATATTTTGAGGAATTACTGATAAATGAATCCGATAAAAAAACAGAAGAATTACTAGATTATGGAGAGATAGATTCAACGTTAAATTTTATCTCTTTGACGGAAGAAGAAATGGTTCAGCAAAGTAAATTAGCTCTTGAGGATTATCGTCGTCAAGGGTTTTCAGTTGCCCATAGTCGGGTGCGCGAATGGGCCGATAGTTTAGGGACTGATGCAGAAAAACCATGCCCGAGATAGTTTGGACAGACAGAGCTGTTGAAGACCTCAACCGTCATTATGAATTTCTGAAGACAAACAATGCTGATGCTGCTACAAAGGCAGTACGAGAAATTGTTTCTGCTGGGGAAAGTTTACAGGAAAATCCCCGCCGTGGTACGCCTATAGGTGAGGTTTGAGGGTTGCGCAAGCTTTTGGTTTCTTTTGGTAAGTACGGTTATGTCATTCATTACACTATTCTTGAAGATGATGTTGTTATTTTGCGCGTTTACCACGGACGAGAAAATAGACCTCGCTAGTTTGGTGGTTTGGGTTGGTTAATGGATAGTTTGGTTGGGGAGCGATCGCTATTTCAGTTATCAGTTATCAGTTATCAGTTGCCATTGATGGTTTGCTTGGGGAGCGATCGCTGTTTGGGAAGTTTTGAACTTGATAAAAGTAGGTTGGGTAGAACGACAGTGTTAGCGGAGCTTCCCGAAGGGAAACCCAACAACACCTTTACGTTTTCCGTTTATGTTGGGTTACCCTTACGGGAAGCAAGCTACGTTACCTCAACCCAACCTACAAATACTGGTATAGTAAGGTCTAGTTGTTTTTGTAGTTGGTAACGTTCTTTTAAGATTTGTCCTGGAGTTAACATAATAAGTTAAAAGTTAAAAGTAATCTCAATATTATCGAGTCATAATACCGTAGTTCATTATTGTAGCGCCATGATACAGGTAAAATAGTGCCAAACTTGTAGTGTGTCGGTCCAGTAGGGTGCGTTAGACAGCTATAACCTAGACTGTACAAGGTATTTAACAATCTGTCGCAGGGGACCATTTTAGATGTGTCAATCTAGTAGTGGTCTGACACGTCTAAACTGAGAATTTACCGGATAATTAAGGTAAAATGCCTCTCCTTTAAAGGAGAAAAAAGCGGTCGAGAGATGGCGAGGTCTCCCGCTCTTGACAAAGCTGCAGAGCAATTCAAGTCGCTGAGCGTTTCGCTGCGCGACATGAAAAACGCGCGTTGTGCGGAACGCTAAACGCCATATCCAATCTCCCCTTGAGAAGAAAAAAATTTTCCTTAAGCGTCAATCCTATTCGTTTTCAAGGAGAGGTAATTGTTAATTATTAATAATTAATAATTAATCGTTGAAAGATAGCGTACTGAGGAAATAATAAAAATTAATGGACATAATGTTATCTCTCTATAATTACTCGGACATAATATTATCTTGATCTCCGGGTCTCCTATTTCCTAGTTCAATGAGAAATATCAGATACATAGATATAGTGTTTTCATCACTAATTATCCGGACATGGTATAACTAGAATTCTCAAAAAAAATCAAGCAAAGAATTCAGCCTCTGGATCTTTGCTTGATAAATTAGCTATGATAAATTTTTATTGTTATTTTTTCTGCTGCTTCTTTCGGGATAAGGCGGCGATCGCTACTGTTCCTGCTATTCCTAAGAGCGATGATGGCTCTGGTGTTGGTTGAGGGTTGATGGTAAATAAGTATGCTGAACCACTTGAGTCTCCGTTGTCATCATCTTCTAATGCACCAATCAGGGCGAGGTTATCCCTTAGAGCTACTGACCCTCCAAAGAAGTCGAATTCAGAACCGTCGGGTGCGGTAAATTTCTGGAGCAAACTGCCAGTAGTAGTGTCAAATAGGTAGGCTGAACCACTGTCTTCTCCGTTGTCATCATCTCCTGATGCACCAATCAGAGCGAGGTTATCCCTTAGAGCTACTGACCCTCCAAAGAAGTCTGATTCAGAACCGTCAGCTGCGGTAATTTTCTGGAGCAAACTGCCAGTAGTAGTGTCAAATAGGTAGGCTGAACCACTGTTGCTTCCGTTGTCATCGTCTCCTAGGGCACCAATCAGGGCAAGGTTATCCCTTAGAGCTACTGAGAATCCAAAGAAGTCAAATTCAGAACCGTCAGCTGCGGTAAATTTCTGGAGCAAACTGCCAGTAGTAGTGTCAAATAGGTAGGCTGAACCACTGCTTCTTCCGTTGTCATCGTCTCCTGTGGCACCAATCAGGGCAAGGTTATCCCTTAGAGCTACTGACCTTCCAAACAAGTCAAATGGAGAACCGTCTGGTGCGGTAAATTTCTGGAGCAAACTGCCAGTAGTAGTGTCAAATAGGTAGGCTGAACCAGTATTGATTCCGTTGTCATCGTCTGCTAGGGCACCAATCAGGGCGAGGTGATCGCTTAGAGCTACTGAGTCTCCAAACAAGTCTGATTCAGAACCGTCTGGTGCGGTAAATTTCTGGAGCAAACTGCCAGTAGTAGTGTCAAATAGGTAGGCTGAACCACTGTCTGCTCCGTTGTCATCATCTCTCAAGGCACCAATCAGGGCAAGGTGATCGCTTAGAGCTACTGAGTCTCCAAAGAAGTCAAATGGAGAACCGTCTGGTGCGGTAAGTTTCAGTTCAAAAGCGTTAGCAGGAGCTGTCAAAGCAAATCGCTTTCATTTCTGACTGGTAAATCTAACATCTGAAAAGCTACAACTTGCGGTTGTTTCTGAAATGAAACAAACAGAATCATCCAGGCAGTTATTACCCCAATAATTCCCTGAAATGTACGTTGATGACCATATTGATTAGCAAATATTCTGAGTATTCTTTGTCCAGAATGAACGTATAAACTTGCTAATACTGAGGGCATAAACACAAATAAACTTGTTGTTAAAGCCAACACAAATAAAGATAAAAGTAATGTAAATACATAGCCAGGAGCGTAAGTTAACTCAGAAATAATTCCTTGAAGCCAGTAAAATGAGAAAAATTCTCGTACTAACATTACAGATACTGGCACGGCATAAAATAGTAGTAATACTCCCACATATAAACCAGTTAATAACATCAGGCTGTGGGCAAACATTTGTAGCCACGATACTAACTTATTTCGATTAGCATAACCATATAACATTTCCAGAGCAAAAGCGATAATGCTAATGAAGATTGTGGCTAAAATTAAAGTACTAGCTTGAGTAAGTTCTCGCAGTACAAAAAAACGTAATAAACAGAGTAAAAATAAAGGAGCTTCAACTCCATAAAATAAACGGAATAATTGCAGAGGTTGTTTCCGAAAAAGCCATCCACCAATGATAGTAAAAATAGTAGGAATTGCCACTATTCCAATGAAAGTAATTAAAAATTGACCGGGAATTAAACCAGAGAAAGTATCTTCAATTAAAGACCATCCAATAGTTGGCAAAATCCAGAAATATACAGCTCCCAAAAATGTCACATTCCAGACCAAAAAGATACTGTAAAAAGTCAGATTCAGAAATTTTTTAATTTTCATAAAATTTACTCCTACAAATTATTTAGCGATCGCCTATTTTCTCTAAAAATTCAATCTATCCATTGCTTTCAGGATCTATCCCCGCTTCTCGCAATAATTGTTCTAAGCGTTTGGCGCGCTCTTGAGCAATTTCCTTCTCTTGACGCTCTTGTTGAAGTTCTTGTTCAGCAACAGTGGCGCGATGTTCTGCAACCTCTAGTTGTTGTTGAACTTCAATATAATCTGTAAACGGTTGGTCATCAGGATGGTACAAAATTAGTGTTTCTGTTGTTAACTCAAACCTAATTCCTAACCTAGGCGAAACAAAGCCATTTATTTGATCAATTCTTTCTAGGAAAAGTTCTGAACGTAACCATCCCGTTAAACTATTTTTTTGTGGGTCATATAAATAATATTCTTCTACTCCATAGCGGTCATAAAATAATAATTTACGCTCCATGACGATCTTTTTCCGATAATGAGTTATACAGTTTTTTCATTTGTTGCTCTACTTTTTCAGAATAAGGATTCATAGAATTAATATAATTAGAAGTTAAAATTGTATGACAATCAGCCTATCATTACTGAGTCTATTTTTGGATCTTATTTAATTCTCATTCCTTAAGTCTCCAAACAAAATTCGGATTAGAAATGCTCACTTTACTACTGCTTACAACGCTCTAATGAATCAAAAACAGTCTCATAATTTTAATTCTGATTCTAGCAAGTAGAATAATGTAGGTTGGGTTGAACGAGTGAAACCCAACAAATTCTTATACCATTTTAATAAAGTTTTGAGCCGATAAAATCTTACTTTTAACTTTTGACTTCCGTGAAACGGTACTACTTGTGTTGGGTTGAGGGGCACCCTCAACCCAACCTACGAGCAAAAAAAACTCACTGCCATAACACCAAGCATCTAAAATGTCATTTTATGTCTACGCTTTCGTTAATTTACCCAAATCATCCCTAGCATTGCCAAATAGCATTTATTACTATAATCATCAATTTTTTAAAACTTCTCTTTTTCAACCCTTTATCCCTACTTACTAATCCATTACAAAGTTTGAAATCTCTTGGTAATAGTGGAGGAGAAATAGTAGACAATTTATCTGGAGGACTAGGAGAAATAGTAGACAATTTATCTGGAGGACTAGGAGAAATAGTAGACAATTTATCTGGAGGACTAGGAGAAATAGTAGACAATTTATCTGGAGGAATAGGAGAAGTTACAGATAATTTATCTGAAGGACTAGGAGAAGTTACAGGTAATTTACTTGGTAGTAAGCAAAACAAAAAGACAAAAAATCAGAAGACAAAACCCCTGGGAAAGTCAAAAAAAAACCAGAATCAGATCCACCACCGTTACAACCAGACTCCTCGGAATTACCAACCAATATAGTAGAACAATTCCAACTGCCAGACGAAGCATCCCCATCAGGTCTCCCATTACCCCCAGAGTCCTTGGAACCCCCCACCGATATAGAAAAAGAAGACCCAGACGAAGTTTCCCCCTCAGAACTTCCAGACACATTAGACGTAGTCTATAAAAATACTAAAGGATTAATCTATATTCAAGATTTGTACTCTAAAGGCAAAGCAAGTAATCTCTATACCCTAGATATAGAATCAGGAAAAACAGTCTTAATTGGTTCTATGGGTATGCATATAGTTGATATTGCTTTTTGTGGAAATATACTCTATGGTATTCGGTGGCGCCACCAAAAAACAACAGATTTAGTCAGAATAAATCCCACTACTGCCAAAACTACAATTATTGGTAAATTAGGTAATAGTAAAGTAGCTAGTTTAGCTTTTTCTCAACATAGAAAAACTCTTTATGCCATGGGTCCTCAAACATTATTAAGAGTAAATGTAAAGACTGGTGCAGGAAGAGTTATTAGGTCTTATAAATCTTATTATCCTTTTTATTGTGGTGGTTTAGCTTTTGATAGTAAAGGCAGAGCATATTCAGATTTTGGTAATAATAATAATCGGCAAAGATACCTGATGCGACTTAATCATAATGGTACTCCTATTGCTGTTGGTGGTGCTAGTGGAATTAAAAATTCTGGTAGTCTAGATTTTTACGGCGATCGATTATTTGCAATATTTAATGGTCAATTTGTTAAGTACGATTTAATTACTGGTAAAGCAAGGTTGGTAACTTATACAGAACATAATGTTCCTTGGGCTGGAATGAGTGTTAAATTGCATCCTAGTATAAATAAAATGTCTTGAATTTGAGTTAGAGAATGAAAGAAAGTCATCAATTTCTGCCTAAAATAAGTTTTTAAAATTGTATAAGCTACCTATCTCTATCATTATTTACCTTTTTTGATTCAATATTTATTTCTTCTTCTTTATTCCTGATTCCTTTGTGATATATTAAATTAAATAACTAAAATGTTAAAATTTTAGGATTTAGATGTTTATTTGAGAGGTATTGAGTGATGAGGGATCTTAGTAATGTTCCGATACATTTGCTGAATCACGAACATTATCATCAAATGTTAGTTCGTGATGGTCAACGTCGTTTTAAAGAGTGGCGTACAGAATATCTCAGATATCGGCAAGAGTTTCTCAAGGATCAACGACGTCGAATTCGGGAACTAGAAAATTTGCGTGAGTCTATTGATCAATATCATAAACGTCGTTTCCGGGAGTCTCGGAGAGAATTTTTGCGTTATCAGAATAAGTTTCTGAATGAGATGCGTCGTTATTAGGTTGATATTGTTCCACTCCAAATTAATCTTGTGGGGTGGAAATTTCTTTTCCTCTGCGTTTCAATTGGTGTAGTTGTTACATATAGATTGAACATAGTATTAATAAATTAATGATTATACGAGAAGCTTTAGATTCAGATTTAGATGATGTACTATCTGTCGAACGTGCTGCGTTTGGTTCAGACGAATGTGTTGAAATTGTGCAAAAGCTTCTTGGGGACGATAGCGCTCAACCTATTGTTTCTCTGATTGCTTTCCAAGAAGATAGAGCAGTAGGACATATTTTTTTTAGTAAAGCTACTCTGGAACCAAATGCTCCTTTATCAATTTCAATTCTAGGTCCTCTTGCTGTTGTGCCGAATGCTCAAAGACAAGGTATTGGTGGTAAACTTATTAAAAAGGGATTAGATATTTTATCGGAATCTGGAGTAGACCTGGTTTTTGTTCTTGGTCATCCCACATATTATCCCCGTTTCGGATTTAAACCAGCAGGTAATCTTGGGTTTGAACCTCAATATCCCATACCCGAAAAAAATGCCGATGCTTGGATGGTTCAAGAATTGCGTCCGGGAATGATTGGAAATTTCAGTGGAAAAATTATCTGTGCAGATAGTTTGGATGACCCAAAATACTGGCGGGAATAAGATTAACGAAGTCAGAAGTCAGTAGGGGCGAATGGCATTTGCGCTCCGCAAAGCTCCGAATGGCGCCCTCACTAGATTTAGTGTCCGTGCGTAAGTCCAGATCAAATCTGGTAGCATTGGTATTAAGAACAACTAAAGGTAGGATTAGTTATGAGTGAAACAAAAGTAAAAGTAGAACTGCCGCCACCTTTTCCAGACCATACTCAATTACCAGATGAAGACTGAACCTTTGTGAAAAATTTCCAGGAGCATCCCCAAAGTATTCTGTTAACTGATTCCATAGGACCAATTTTACAACAGCGACACCCGGATGGAAATTATGCTATTGGGCAAGACTGTGGCATCTATATGGCGGGAAACGGAACCTCCAGAAAAAGGAGCAGAAGCACCATATTGGTTTTATATTCCTGATGTACCACCATTACTAAATGGTGAGTTTCGTCGTTCCTATTGTTTGTGGCGAGAATATATTGCCCCTCTTATTGCTCTGGAACTTTCCAGTGGTGATGGTTCAGAAGAATTAGACAAAACTCCTTTATCGGTTTCTGCTGAAGGAGAAATCACAAAACCAGGTAAATTTTGGGTTTACGAACGCATCATTAGAATTTCCTACTACGGAGTATATATTATCAAAAACAATCAATTACAAATGTATTGTTTTGGTAATGGTGGTTATAAAAAAATGTCTCCTAACGAACGGGGGCACTATTTCATTGAACCTCTGGGAGTAGAATTAGGGATATGGCACGGTTCCTATCAAAATCAAACTCTATCTTGGTTACGTTGGTGGGACAAAGATGGCAATTTGTTGTTAACAGGAGCAGAAAGGGCAGAAATAGAAAAAGCTCGTGCAGAAAAGGCCGAACAAGCACGGATCAATGCTGTTTCTCAACTCTTAGCAACAGGAATGGACGTGGCACAAGTAGCACAAATTCTTAGTTTCACTGTTGAGGAAGTGAGACAAATTGCGGAAGTCAGAAGTCATGAGTCAGAAGTCAGAAGTTAAGTTCTTTAGGTTAATAATTAAAGTTTGGGCGATCGCTCTATTTTGAGGGTGAGTTGCCACCAAGTTAAATTTTCCTGTTCCTAGAAATTATCCTGAAAATTAGAGTAATGTAGAATCCTGCTGAAAAGTTGTCATTGTGATGATAGGAAGCAATCTCGCACAACCCCTGAGATTGCTTCCTTCCACGGAGTAACCGTCGCAATGACTTGGAATAACAAATCATCCGGATTTAATATGATGTCCTGGAATGGAATAGCAGTTAAATTTACCAATAATTATATATGGCCACCAGATTAATTGAATTAGAAGATGGTATTTTAGTTGAGGCAGAAGTCCCAGAGAATGAAGCCAAACCTATTTCTACTAATGTTATTAAAGAAGTTAAATCTAGTTTTGCTAAGGTTAAACCTATATTAATTAGTATTAGTCGTCCTATTGCTGAAGCTTGGCAAGAAATAAATAAGGATATGGAAATTGAACAAGCTGAGGTGGAAGTGGGTTTTAATTTTGAGGGGGAGGGTAATCTTTATATTACTAAAGCAAAGGCTGGTACGAATTTAAAGGTTAAGTTGGTTCTGAAACCTAAAAAGTCAGAGAATGAGTAACTTAGAAGAATCTATTGTTTTAATTACCAGTGCTAGTGACAACTCTTTCAAAGCGGATGTTATTGGCACTGGATTTGCTTTTTATCGAGAAGATAATTATACTTATTTGCTAACCTGCGCTCATGTTGTTGAGGATGTGGGTGGTGAGGAAAATGTTTTGGTAAATAGTATTCGGGCAAAAGTTTTAGCAACGGGAGATGTTAAGGGTTTTGATTTAGCCGTGTTGGGAGTTGAAAAGCTGAATGTGCCACTTTTCCAGCTCATAAGTTTATCTGAAACAAAAAATCGAAAGTTTCAGACAGCAGGTCATTTTCTCTATGGTGAAGAGAAAAAAATCTTGCTGGAAACTGTTGGTGGAACTTTTGGGAAAAAGCGCCTTGCTCGTCAAAATGATGAGAGGGTGGCAGTTTGGAATTTGTTGGTTGATGAAGGCGAGCGGCTCCGTAAAGGTTATAGTGGCTCACCTGTTGTTGACTGTGAAACTGGTTATGTGTTGGGCGTAGCTACCAATATGGAGAAAGATGGAGCGGAGGGGTTAGCTATTTCGGTAGAAGCTTTGCAGAAAATTTGGCCTCAAATTCCTCTTGCTATTTCTTGTTTTTACCGAGAAAAATTTGATGTGATAACGGTAAACAACAAAGGTGAAGAAATTGAGCGTCGTTCCTATGAAGCAGCATTTTTTACTGAAGATTTGGGTAATGGTGTGATGTTAGAAATGGTGTCTATTCCTGGGGGTACTTTTCTTATGGGTTCGCCGGAAAATGAAGCCAGATGGAATGATAGAGAAAGTCCTCAACATCAAGTTAATCTCCTACCTTTTTATATGAGCAAATACCCTATTACTCAAAATCAGTATCAAGCCATTATGGGAAAAAACCCTTCTTACTTTAAAGGAGGAAACCGCCCAGTAGAAAAGGTGTCATATCAAATCCGTTTAATTCGGTATAAAAACATTCTTGATCTTCACCATTACCAAATCTTCATAAATTTTTTCCCTCCTAACTCCTGACTCCTGACTCCTACTTCAAAAGATTTTATACCGATGCTACCGGATTTGATATCATGGTACGATGCTGTAGAATTTTGTCAAAAGCTATCCCAGAAAACTGGAAAAAACTACAGACTGCCTAGTGAGAGTCAGTGGGAATATGCTTGTCGCGCTGGTACAACTACACCGTTTCATTTTGGAGAAACAATAACGTCTGAGTTAGTTAACTATGACGGTAATTATGTTTATAGCAATGCTCCCAAAGGAAAATATCGCAAAGAAACAACAGACGTAAGAAGTTTTCCTAGTAATCCTTTTGGTTTACATGATATGCACGGGAATGTCTGGGAGTGGTGTCAGGATGTTTGGCATGATAACTACAAAGATGCGCCTACCGATGGTAGTGCTTGGGAAAGTGAGGGAGAGAGTGATATAAGATTGCTCCGTGGCGGTAGCTGGAACGATGATTCTACGAATTGCAGGTGTGCCAAGCGTTTGAATCTCAATGCCGACTACCACAGCCAACGTTGGGGTTTTCGGATTGTCTCGTCTGTCTCGGTCGTTTCTGTTTCTCGTTCCTAGGATTCTTCCCCTCTGCTCTTTTCCCCTTTTTCCCTTGGCTCTTTTTTTCTCTTTCCTTTGAGTGAGTGGCGCGTTAGCGCGTCGAAATTTTTTTTAGATTCCCTTACTGTCATTTGGTTAAAGAAACTAAGAGACATTTTCAGAAAAGAGAGAGGTAGAGAGTAAGGGGAAATAATTGAGTCAGGACTTAGGCAGAACCACCATATCTAGTAGGGGCTTTCTGGCATTCGCCCTTGCTATATGTAGAGTCTCTGCGTAAGTCCTGATCAAATCTGGTTTATTGGTAAAATTGAATATTGTCAGGGTTTGGAGACCAAACCCCTACCAAACTAATCAATAAAAGACAAATGAGCGATCGCCAACTTCTAGAAAGAATTACTATCAACCCTACTGCGGAAACTGCTGTAACTATTGTCCAATAGATTAGATAAATAGACATCTCCAGAAAAGAGGGAACAGGGAACAGGGAAGAATAATTGATGATTTATGGATAATAATTGATTTTAATGAGTGATTTTTGGAGATGTCTAATAGAACATCAATATAGGATATAAACAGGCTTAAACCTTTGCCTGTCAAGGCTTTCAGCTAATTAACTATTGGCCAACAAATGAATAGAATATCAACTAAAGGCTTTCAGCTAATTAACTGTTGGCCAACAAATGAATAGAATATCAACCTATAGTTACACTTCGTTAATGCACCGCAAATCTAGGATGTTTCGGTCGGTTACGCTGACGCTTTTCATGTCGGCGACAGCCGAAACCAACCCTACTGGACCATTTCAACTAAAATAGTGCATTAGGGAGTAGGGGAGTAGGGGAACCCACCCCCTAACCCCTCCCAGGAGGGGAAGATTGTTGTTGGGTTTCGTCCCTCAACCCAACCTACATCTATTGCAACATTTAAGATGAAACAGTTCACTACTACTGTAAAAAAGCTAGGGACGCTCGCATTTTTGTTATGCAACGTCCCTTTTTAGCTGACTGCTGATAGCTGACTGCTGACTGCTAATTACGAAGTCCGAAACCTTGCTAACTCTTCCCCAGTCTTCGCATCGTGAGCGTGAACAGTACACACCAAACAAGAATCAAAAGACCGAGCAACATGACCGACTTCCACAGGGTCATTCACATCAGCAATAGGAATACCTACCAACGCCTCCTCAATAGGTCCGCGCACCCCTTGACCATCACGGGGTCCCACATTCCAAGTAGTAGGCGCAATAACCTGATAATTCTTAATCTTGCCGCCTTCTATTTCTACCCAATGACAGAGGGAACCACGACTAGCGTTAGTGGCACCCCAACCACGACCATCCTTTTCTTCAGGCTTAATATACCAAGGATCACGCAACTTAAACTCCCGCAAACAACGTTCTGTTTCACGGTACAACTTAGTTAATTCATGCATTCTGGCAAACACGCGCAAATGTACGCTCGGTCCGCCCATTTTCTTGAACATATCCAAAACTAAACCGTCTTTCTGCTGCCAACTTTCCCCATGGTCGCCACCTGAGATCAATTCCCGCGCTAAAGCACCAACTTCCATCCGACCTAAGTCTTGGTGAGATACAGCAGTTGACCAAGAATAAGCACCGTCAAAGTCAATATCATTATTAGGAACAGGTACGGTAGTCCGGTCAAAAGGATGTACATCTCCATCACCCTCGTTATACCAAGCGTGAGCAGTATTCTCCCGCGTCAAAGTATGCTCCATCAATTGATGAATATCTGTAGTGCTATCGTAGACACCACTTTTCATAATCATAGCAGCGTTCCGACCTTCAATAGTCGGACGTTGATATTTGTCTTCGTGAGGCAAATATCCCCAACTCATATATTTACCAACACCCGCACCAATTTTATCTAAACCAATATTCAGACCCATGCGCCAATAGAAACCCAGGTCTGAACTAGCGTGAGCGGGATTTTCATCCAACCATTCCATGAAATCATCATAAGTTTGAATCTGTTCAAACCTGTCAATGGAACAACCTAACCATATTGGTTCTAACCAGTTAGTGCGGAAATATTCCAACATTGCCCAGGCGCGGGTAACATCGGTGAGAGTGGGAGCGCACATGACGCCACCGGGAACCATGAAACTAGAGTGAGGCCATTGACCGCCGAATAGAGCGTATATTTCTACAGGTTTTGCTGCAACGGTAATACCTGGTTCGTAGGATGTACCTGTAAATGCTGCGAAACGTTTGCAAGCTTCCTCGTAGAATGGGCTATTTTGATATTTTTTGTTTGTTAGGTCGATCGCGTATAACCCATAAAAGTAACGTGGATGACTTTGGAGAGTTTCTACAAGTTGACCGAGGTTACGAGCAAGGATAGCGTTACGAGGTACTTCTGTTTGCCAAGCTGTATCTAATGCCCAGGAAGCACAGGTGAGGTGAGAAGCACCGCAAATTCCACAAATTCTGGGGGTGACAATGAGACCAGCTTTAGGGTCTTTACCTTTGAGGATGACTTCAAAACCCCGGAACATTTGTGCTTGAGTCCAAGCGTTGGTTACATATCCGTCTTGAATGTCAACTCTTACATCTAGGTCGCCTTCAACACGCCCCACGGGGGAAATGTCTAATGTTTGTACTTTAGTTTGAACCATTTTTTTAGTTATCAGTTATCAGTAGCTATAGCTTGTGTAGGTTGGGTTAAGCGACAGCGCAACCCAACAACAATATCTAAGTAGCTAGGTATAATTAAATGTCTGAAGCGAAGAGAATGTATGTTTGCACACAATGACCTAGAAAAGCTATTCTAGTTATTGTAATTACTTTGTTCTTCGCAATGACAGAGGGTTTTATTATGTTGGGTTGATCCTAACGGATAAGCTGGCGCTAACGTTTCCTCAACCCAACCTACTTTTAAACTGTAAAGAAATCTTCTTCTGCCCAAGCGGGAGTTGAATCTTTAGCAACGATACTTAGCAGAGCATAGTCTTTACGGTTTACTCCCGTAGGTAATTCTTTGGGAACTCCCATGACTGTTTGAGTATTGAATACTGTTCCCGGTGCGAGGTCATGGAATGGAAATTCTGGTTCTGTACAACCTAAACATGGCATTCCTGCACGAGTCTTAGACGAAACTCGGTTCCACAAAATACGGTTACAGGAAGAGTGAGTCATCGGTCCGCGACAACCTAAGTCATAGAATAGACATCCTTGACGCTGCCCGAAATCTGAAGTTGAAGCTTTATAAGCAAAGTGAACGTTGCGAGTACAACCTGTTTGAGTAAAGCTTTTGAAAAATGTTTCGGGGCGGTGAAATTCGTCTAAGGTAATGTCATCAAGTCTGCCAGTAGCAACCGCTACTAATATTTGGGAAATCCAATCTGGGTGCGCGGGGCAACCGGGAATATTGATAACAGGATATCCAGCTTTACTTTTGAAGTCTTCTCCTAAAAATCCGCCTTTTTTCCGTTTGAGAAATTGCAAACCTTCTGATTCACTGGGGTTTGGTGACATTGCAGGAATACCGCCATAAGTAGCGCAGTCTCCCACTGCTACGACGAAACCTGCAACTTCGGATAATTCTTTAACCCAATCTTTCATCGGGCGATCGGCAAAACGGTTCCATTCTCCCGTACCATTGGGTGCGTTAATTATACTTCCTTCGTATACTAATATATCTAAATGTATTTTTCCCGAAATACAATCTTTTAATAATTGTTGGACGTTTGTACCAAGTTCAAATCCTAAAGAAGGATGCCAAAGTACATTAATGCCAAAGTCTGTGATTAGGTCACAAATATTTGGTTCTTCAGCATTGAGAAATGATATGGTATTGCCAGAACAGGCTCCACCTTGAAGCCACAGTAGATTGATCATTCTCCCCGATTCTCCTCTCTTTTGTCTGAGGTTGAAATGGGATTTACGATTAGGACTTGTCGCACCCTAATTCAACCTTTATGGAATTATAAAGGGGATATAATGACAATTTTCCATTTCTTTACGAAATTCTTTATTATTGATTAATTGTTAGTTTAACTAATTTTTATTTGGTTGCTTTTGATACTTTATTTTCAAAGTTTTATTGCTATGGAAGAAGGCAGAAATAAGAAGAAAGAAGGAAAAATCTTGCGTTGTCTGAGTTTTAAATTTTTGATATGTCAAATACAATCATGGCGACTGCTATAAGAAAATCGGCATTGCTGAATTAAGGTATGAAAGTAAGTTTATCGGTAATAGGGAATAGGGAACAGGGAACAGGGAACAGTTAATATTAACAAGTAGTTCAAACAATCCCAAATTATCAAATCATACCTAGAATCAGCAACGCCAGAAAATCTTGAGAAAAACTAAAATTAAGTTGTCCTAGATTTTCTGAAATTTTCTACATATCAGGAATATTTAGCATCCCAGACTTTAACTCCGTTCTTAGAAATATATCTTCTTTCAATATTCGACCCCTAAATTCGATTACTAAATGCTAAACTTCTTGAAAGTTATACCAAATTTAAAAAAGGTAGTTACATCTTAATTTGTGATTTATTGCTACAATTAAAAATTGTATATATCCATAAAATGTCAAAATAAAGCATTTTTTCCTCTTTTTTATCCAGTTTTTCTTTCTCTGTTGCCTTCCGGAGCTGTTGCCTGTTGCCCGTGTTGAGACTGTAGTAATTTTCTATGAAATTGGTATGATCTAACGCTTAGAAATATCTTTGTGTTACATTGTCATAAGCATCACACATTATTTTGTAATGCTCAAGTATACTCATGCCCAATATATCTACCCATTAGTCCTGGAAAATATCAGGAAATGCTTAGTTGAAATAAATAGACATCTGGTAAAAATCCAAAATAAAATCAATTATCATACATAAATTATCAATTCTTTCTCCCTACTGCCTACTGCCTACTGCCTACTGCCTCTTTTCTGGAGATGTCTAATAGGCGATCGCTATGAATTGACAGTGCTGAGAAAAAATCGGGGAGTTATATCAAATCCGCTAGGGTTCGGTATAAAAAAATGTTTCATCTTCGCTAACGTCGCAAATATTTCTAAATTCTCTTTCCTCCTGACTCCTGAGGACTGATATCAAATCCGGTTGAACACTTATTAGAGTTGTTGGGGGGAGTAGGGGAGTAGGGGAGATTGAATGCTTGAAGTATAGTTATAAACATATACTATATAACCGGATTCTATATGACTCCTAATTAACTATCTAATTAGGGTTTGCTGATTAAATATCGCGCTTATTGACTGATATTGGTTTGAGCAATTTTAGATCTGGAAAAAGTGCGAGGTTTTAAGTGGTAATGGTTCAAAAATTCAGGATTTTGGTCAAGAGTTGGGCAGAACCATCTTGGGAAAATTCTTACTCCTACCTCCTCCAAATTCCCCGTTCCTCCTGTCTCCTGTCTTCCCCTCCTGGGAGGGGTTGGGGGTGGGTTGTCTCCTGTCTCCTACCTTCACCCATAAGACTTTTTCAGCAAGCCCTAATTATACCAATGCTACCGGATTTGATATTATTCTCTTCGGGAGTTTCAAACACAGGATAAAGATTTTGCAGTTTGACTCTAGTATCGTCAGTAGAGAAATGCCAAATGACCTTACTAGCAGTTTGATTACGCTCTTGACTCCATACTTCTAACTTTTTGTGCAACTGCTCAATAGATTGCTACTGCCAAAAATTTTTACCTCCAGAGAGTTCTAAATTGCTGTATCAATTATTAAGATTTATAGCTATTCAAAAATTATTTGTTGAGGCCATTAGTCCCGGAGTCTTAAGAAAATTTTATATGTATATAGTGTGTTTTTCCAATATAATAAAAATCCTTGACTGTATATAGAGTGCATTATTAAATGACCCAAAAGACCGAACCACAAATTAATTATTTCCGAGAATGGACTAATAGTTGTGTCGATGACCAATTAATACACCTTAATGTTATCCCTTTAGAAGGACAACGGCCTTATGAATTTTTGTTTTATTCTGATGCCATTCCTAGACGAAATGATGGCCGAGTAACTAGCCAAATATTAAAGCAATACCAACACATTGAAGAAGGTGGATGGTGGTGTTCGGGAATTGATTTACTTACAGGAGAAGAAGACCTTTGGGGTTGTTTTAAACCTAGTCAACCACGTCACAGTTATGACCAAAAAAAGTTAATTAAATACGAACATCCTCCGAAAACTCCCACCAGTTTATTTGCCCTAAAAATACCCCTACATTTGTGGCATCAAATTGCTAGTCGTTATCAAATAGAAATTCTGCCAGAAGATATTGATAATAATCAACCAGACCTTGGTTTTTGGCAGTGGTTTATCGCCCATCCTCAAATACCTTTATGTATTACTGAAGGGGCAAAAAAAACTGGTGCTTTATTAACAGGTGGTTATGCAGCGATCGCTTTACCAGGAATCTTTGGTGGATATCGAGTTATGAGGGATGAATATGGCAACCGTATTGGTAGATCGAATTTAATTCCTCAGTTAGAAAAACTGGTAAATAATCATCGAGAAATTTATATTGCATTTGACCAAGATACTAAACCTAAGACTATTAAAAATGTTAATACTGCTATTAGACAAACTGGATATTTACTCACAAGAAAAGGATGTAATGTTAAAGTTATTTCCTGGAATCCAGAATTAGGTAAAGGAGTTGATGATTTAATTGCAAATCATGGAAAAAGTGCGTTTGATGAAGCTTATAAAAACGCATTACCTTTAGAACTTTGGAAGGCTAAATCATTTAGCAAACTCACATATCCTGTAAGTCTTAGAGTTAATAGTCGTTATCTTTCTGAACAACATATTTTAGGTTCTATCAGTAGTAATAATTTACAAAAATTAGATAATCTTGACATAGCCTATAGTACTGATTTTCCGGCAAAATTAGTAGGAATTAAATCTGCTAAGGGCACTGGAAAAACTAAGTTATTAGAGAAAATTGTCAGTGAAGCTGTAGCTCGCAATCAAAAGGTTTTAGTTATTGGTCATAGAGTACAGTTAGTACAAGAGTTATGTCAACGTTTTGGACTAAAGTACATTACAGAAGTAGATAAAAAATCGGATAATAAATTATTAGGTATTGGTTTATGTATTGATTCCCTACATCCTAATTCTCAGGCTAGTTTTAATCCGGAAAATTGGTCGGATGGAGTAGTAATTATTGATGAAATAGAACAGGTAATTTGGCATGGTTTAAATTCTAATACTTGTCGGCAAAATCGAGTAGAAATTCTCATGTCTTTCAAAACATTAATGCAAAATGTTTTAGGAGGTGTCGGTCAGGTATTTATAGCTGATGCTGATTTAAGTGATATTTCAATAGATTATCTACAAGCTTTAGCCGGATTAAAATTAGAACCTTTTATTATTCAAAATGATTGGCTACCAGGGGAAAAAGAAGCTTGGCAAGTTTTTAATTATCCAGAAACTACTCCTAAAAGATTAATCGCAGATTTACATAAACATATCCGTGAAGGTGGCAAACCAATGGTGTGTTTATCAGCACAAAAAATCACAAGTAAATGGGGAACCCGTGCTTTAGAAGCTTATCTAAAAAAACAGTTTCCTGACTTAAAAATTCTCAGAATAGATTCAGAATCTTTAGCTGAACCTAATCATCCTGCTTATGGTTGTATTAAATCATTAAATCAAGTATTGCCACAATACGATATTGTCTTAGCTTCTCCTTCAATTGAAACAGGAATTAGTATTGATATTCAAGGTCATTTTACTTCAGTTTGGGCTATTGCTCAAGGAGTACAAGGAGCAACTTCTGTTTGTCAATCTTTGGGTAGAGTTCGTGAGAATATTCCGAGATATTTATGGGTAGCAAATTCTGGTTTTAATCAAGTTGGTAATGGTTCGACTTCTATTACTTCTTTGCTCAATTCTGAACAACGTCTGACTCAACTCAATATTAGACTATTACAACAATCAGATTTTGATAGTTTGGACGATATAGAAACAGGTTTTCAAGCAGAATCTTTTTTGTGTTGGGCAAAAATAGCCGTTCGTTTCAATGCAGGAATGAATCAATATCGAGAATCTATTTTAGAAGCTTTGCGAGTCGAAGGACATCATATTTTTGAAGCTTCCCCAGAAGTTTTAGCTAATAATTTAGAAGCCAAAAAATCATCAGAAACACTTACAGAAATTAATGATTTACAAGAAGCTATCGCTACTGTAATTAAACAAAATTATCAGACAGAATGTGAGGCGATCGCTACTGCCAGAAATATTAGTTTAGCTGAGTATCAAAAACTCAAAAAACGATTATCCAAAACCAGCAAACAACAACGCGAACAACGAAGATTTGAATTAATGTTGCGCTACAGTATCCCGATAACTTCTGAGTTGGTAGAAAAAGATGATGCTGGATGGTATCAACAGTTGCAACTACATTATTTTATGACCGTAGGACGACAATACTTAGTAGCACGAGATGCTGAGGTAGCGAAAACAATTTTGGAGTTGGGCAAGGGAAATATTTTCATACCTGATTTTAACGATCGCTTATTGGGTGCAACCATCGGGGTGATGGAATTATTGAAAATACCGCTATTGTTGAAAGATAAGCAACGGGAGTTGAAAAATATTGATGAAGATTTGCAATTGTTGGCCAAGATTGCTTTAGCAAACCGAACAGCAATTAAAACTATAGTCGGGATAGGGTTGGCGGTAAATTCTAGTCCGATTACAATAGTGCGGCGTTTTTTGGATAAAATTGGTTATAGTTTGGAGTGTTTGCGTACAGAAACTCACCAGAAAAAGCGATTGCGAATTTATCGTATTGTTAATCCTGATGATGGCAGGTTTGAGGTATTTCAGCAGTGGTTAAGTGCTAGTCATACTAAATCTTGTAAAGACGGAGTTTAAATAAAATGGTAATCCTGCTCGCGTAATGGTATACAGCAAAAAGTAATACCAGGCACGGGAGCAAGATGTTCCCACTGTTCTCATAATAAACATTGCCGGACAATGTACGACTACCAATAAAACTTTTATTGTGCGAGCATCTTGCTCGCCACGGGTGTACCTCATCCTTGATGAAATTTCTAATATAGCAGAAGGAAGAAGGCTTTAATTATCTAGCCCACATTCCGCACCACAAAATGTAGTATATAACAAGAGTCAGGAGACAGCTATACTGGAGACAGAATTTTGGGGTTGCACATTATGGAATGATATTGCCAAAAATTAGTTTAGACTTTGACTAAAAATAACCATTAATTAATCATTCTAGCAATTGATTAATCCACAATCCAATTCAATCAAAAATCTCAAATCATTCGTCGCTGTGCAACGTCAGAATTTTAGAAGAAAATTATAGCTGCCGTGATTGAGTCATCATCAGAGCAAGTATTTATGCGTAAATTTTTTACTAGGAAGATCGATGAACGAAAAAAGTATTGAGATGATTTGCATAGTATAAATACCTACCAAGCTACAGATTCATATACTACTTTTAATGATACGCTCTTGAAGTTCCGAATGTGGGATCTAGGATAGACGGAAGTAAGGAAGAAAGAAAAATCTGCCTTGTCTGAGTTTTAAGCTTCGGAATGGTCAATTATATCATGTCCGGATAATTAGCGATCAAAAAACTTTCTCCTTCTCCTCCTCTTTTTTCATTCTTTATTCCCTCCTGACTCCTGAGTCCTTATTTATTCCCTCCTGACTCCTGACTCCTGACTCCTGACTCCTTATTTTTTATGTTTAGCGTAATGCTTCTCCATTAACTGAGCAACTTCAGGATTATAAATTTGCAAATAATTCCAATAATTTTCAAAGACAGACTCCACATAACCCCTGGTTTCAGGATAAGGAATTTTCTCCACAAAAGCATCAGCATCATTAAATCCAAAGCGCTTTAACCAACTACTCACAGCATTGGGTCCAGCATTATAACTCGCCACTGCTAACATCGAATTATCCTTGTACTCTTGATGAGTAAAATCTAAGTAATAAGTACCTAGATTAACGTTATCATTCACATTTTCTAAATCATAGCTCACAAGATTAATATTCTTAGCTGCCTCCTTTCCCGTTTCTGGCATAACTTGCATTAACCCCGTAGCACCAACTACCGATTTTATCTTCGGCATAAAACGAGATTCTTGACGAATCAAAGCAGTAACCAACACAGTATTTAACTCTCGTTTGTTAGACCATTTCACAATAGTTTCCAAATAAGGAAAAGGATACAAAGTTTGCCAATAAGTAGGCTTTTCCTTTAAAGCTTTATACTCAGCTATCTCCTCTGGTTTTTCCCGTTTGCTCAAGCTAGTAAGCATCCAAATACCATCTAAATTATCTCCTATACCAATCCTTAACACACCATCAGTATACTGTTGAGCAACAGTTGGACTCATCCGGTCTTCAAATTCTACCTGCCATTGTTTCCAAGCATCCCGGTCTTGACCGATCTGATATAGTTCTCGCAATGTGTCAGAACCAAAAGGCAGCGGATCTCGCTTTTTAGTATGTACAACCTTTGGAGATAGAGAACGAACAGTAATAAAATCACCCACAGGCCAACCCAACATCACCGCCGATCGCCAAGCATAGTAAGAGTGGGGGTAGCGTAAAATCATATACTCGAAAGCCTTTTTAGCATCTTCTGTCTGCCCAAGTTGCTGTGCCCACTTACCTACCCAGAATCCTGCTTGTGGTGCTAACTCACTATCAGGATTATTCGCAGTCAACTCTTGTGCCCACTTCCAAGCCACTTGTAAATTGCCCCCCGCAGCAGCTTTTTCGGCCAACTCCCACCGTAATTTAGCAGCCGCATCAGAATTCTTATACTCACTCAACAACTGTTGACGTACCTGTGAAGCTGACTTAGCAGACTCCAGTTGATCGAGTAACTTAGACTTATCAAGCATAGCTTCGGCAGCATGGCTAGGAAAATTAGCAATTACCCTGTCGAGATAAACTATTGCTTCTTTTGGATCGACCAGTCTCGACAAACGAATCAAACCCAAAGCTGTATCTTCTCCCCCATCGGGAAACTGATTAATTAATGTTTTGTAAGCTTCGCGGGACTCCTTAGTTTTTCTCCCTAACCATAAACCCCTAGCATAACGATATAGATTTTTGGGTGTTTTGGGTGCTTTCTGATATGCCAGGCCACCTGTAGGATAATCCTGCTTTTCCCAATATCCAAAAGCAATCATTTCCCAATCTTCAGGAGTTAACTGGGAGGCATATTTTGTTCTCAGTTGTTCCAATACTGTTCCATATTCCGGCACATGAAAACCATATTTAGCAATGAGCAATAACAATTGAGGTTGATTAGGATTTTGCTTCAGTTTTTCTTGAGCAATTTTTACTGTAGTGGGGTGAGCGGGAAATTTAGCGATCGCCTCATCCCAATATTCCGGCGTTTGTTTTCCTAGGACATACAAAGCTTCTGCTACCACTGGTTCTTCTGGATAGGTTGCTAATAATTCTGACCAAGCTTTTTGTGCTTTCTCAACATCCCCAGTTAATTCATAAGCTTGCGCCCGTTTTAAGAACGCATATGGTGCTAGAACTGTATATTCTAGGTCTAAATTCTTAAGTTGAGCGATCGCCGACTCTACTTCTCCCTGTTGCATTAAATCATTAGCTAGCATATAACGTGCCCTACTGCTATTTAGAGATTTTCCTGTCTCAATAGCATCTTCCAGTTTACTCCTTCGTTGCTGGGGTGGAAGTGATACAAAATTTGTTACATCTAGCTCCGGGTTGAGCTTCTGATTTTGGATTGCGTTTTGAGAGATACTTTTGTTATTGTTTGTCAGTTCTGGTAGAAAAATTCCTAGTAACAAAGCACTGATAGAAACGCCGATCAGTATAGAAACTTTTGTTATATTTTGCTTTAGCATTTACTTATCGTCAGTTAATTAATTTTAAATTAGTTTTAGGTTTATACGAATTTGATAAATTTTTGCTACAAATGACTAGCCTTTTTATTAGGAGTCAGGAGTCAGAATAAATGGCTTCAACACCAGTTTTTAGGTCCTAAATTCTCTTTTTTTATCAAAGGTATATCTCCTGTCAAGTCTTTTAATCACACTTATTATTCGTAACATTCTTTTTTCAAAATGGTATATGATGGATGTCCAGTAAATCAAGTTATACCATTTTTATAAATGTTTGCTACAAATATTTAAGGTGTTTGGCATGGTATAAATTTTTTTTTTATATCATGTCCGTTTAATTAGTTATAAAAAACTTTCTTCTCCTGTTCCTTCTTCCTCCCTCCTGACTTGGTCGTCCTGACAGGGTTGAGCAATGGACTTTCATCAAAATTTTGACTTAGCCCCTATTAGTAATCATATCTTGGATTATTTTCTTTAGTGACCTACACATTTTCTTATTAGTTTCCGGATTGAATCTATTTTTATGCTTAATATAAGGCGTTGCTGATTTGTCCCTCGGTAACTCTTTGTTTATCTATCGATATGTTCTATTTTACATAGAGAAAAATTTATATATACTTCTGCCTAACAAGCATAGTATATCTAAAATTAATAATAGATAACTTATTGTTGGAAACTAAAAATATTCTTACATATAAAAAAATATTTACTAGGAGAAAATAAACTTAATATGAATTAAGAATAATATAACTACAGTTTAAAACTATGAATATTACATTTTCAAGTATTACGTAAAAAAAATATTAATCTTTCGATATGATGTTGCATTTTTATCTAAAAGATATAAACTTTGAGCATTATGTATGAGTAAAATGATACCTATTTAAAAGGAATTAGTATTTAGGAACTAGCTGATACCTAAAAAACCATTCCCAGTTTCAACGATCTCTTTTCTGATTATTGAAATCTATTCCCAAAATTAAGGTATATTAAGGTAAGTATTCAGGAGGAAATGCTCACATATTAACTTAATCAAAAAAATAATTAAAAAAGTAATTATCCGAGTTTGAACTCAAAAAAACGATTAAGATCATTTACCAATTACCAGTTAAAAGGAAATCAAGATGGAAATTAGAGCAATCAATATACCTCTGTTAGAATGGACCGGAGATGCCTTAGCCATTGGTTTATTTGAAGATACCAATAGCATATTAACCGGGGATATGGCCTATTTGAATGAAAAGCTGACTGGCACTTTATCTGAACTAATCGAAGAAACAGAATTTAAGGGTAAAGTCAACAGCAGTGCCTCAACTCGTGTGGGCAGCAAAAAATCCATCCGCAAAATTATTATAGTGGGCCTGGGTAAATCGGAAGAGTTAAAATTAGAAACTCTGCGCCAAGCAGCAGCAACCTGTGGACGCTTGGCAAAAAAGGAGAGGTGCAAAACTCTAGGCATTAGCTTGCCAATATGTGACAATGCTGAAGCAACAACTACAGCCATCACAGAAGGCATTGAGTTAGTCCTCCATCAAGATAATCGCTTTAAATCTCAAGTGGAAGATCAAGGGCCAGATGTAGAAAAAGTAGAGTTAATCGGTTTAGCTGGCTCTGATGAGGCGATCGCCCGTGCCCAGAAAATCTGTTCTGGGGTTATCCTAGCCAGGGAACTTGTAGCAGCACCTGCTAATTCCTGCACCCCAATAACTATGGCTGAAACGGCTGAAGCTTTGGCTCAAGAATTTGGGCTAACTATAGAAATTTTAGAACGAGAAGATTGTGAAAAACTAGGCATGGGAGCTTTCCTGGGAGTTGCTCAAGCTTCCGATATTCCACCAAAATTTATTCATATCACCTACAAACCAGAAGGTACTCCTCGTAAAAAGTTAGCAATAGTAGGGAAAGGCTTAACTTTTGACTCTGGTGGCTTAAACTTAAAGCCTTCTGGTAGTGGGATTGAAATGATGAAAACCGACATGGGTGGAGCTGGTACAACTTTTGGTACTGTGAAGGCGATCGCTCAGTTAAAACCAGATGTGGAAGTTCATTTTATTAGCGCTGTCACCGAAAATATGGTTAGTGGCCACGCCATGCACCCTGGAGACTTTCTCACTGCTTCTAATGGCAAAACTATTGAGGTTAACAATACGGATGCGGAAGGGCGTTTGACCTTGGCAGATGCTTTAGTCTTTGCCGATAAATTAGGAGTAGATGCGATCGTTGATTTAGCTACTCTCACAGGTGCTTGTGTGGTGGCATTGGGTAATGATATTGCTGGTTTATGGAGTCCTAATGATGATTTAGCGGGGCAACTGGTGGCAGCAGCAGAAAGTGCTGGTGAGAAACTATGGCGGATGCCTTTGGAGGAGAAATACTTTGAGGGGTTGAAAGCTATGCACGCTGATATGAAAAATACTGGACCTCGCCCTGGTGGTGCTATTACTGCTGCTTTATTTTTGAAGCAGTTTGTTAAAGATACACCTTGGGCGCATTTGGATGTTGCCGGACCTGTATGGATAGATGCAGAGAATGGTTACAATAATGCTGGTGCCACAGGATATGGTGTTCGGACTCTGGTAAATTGGGTTTTGAGTTAGAAATTAGACATCTCCAGAAAAGAGGGAACAGGGAACAGGGAACAGGGAACCCACCCCTCGCCCCTCCCCCTCCCAGGAGGGGAGTAATTGATAATTTCTGGATAAGAATTGATTTTATTTTTGATTTTTGGAGATGTCTATTAGCATCTGTGGCGAGTTCCACATCTGAAAACGAAGTGTGGGTGTGGGACGGGGTGTTTAACGAAGTCAGAAGTTAGAAGTCAGAAGTCAGATAGGGAAGCCGTCGGATTGGCGACGTACAGAAGTCATTTTTGTAACGGGGATTTGAGCTTCGCTCCAAAAATATTTCGCCTTAAAAGGCGGGGTTTTAGACCCGTATTATTTTGATAAACTGCGCGGGAAATCCATGCATATAGCCCCTTATGAATCCCCGACGGGGTTGACAAATTCCTAGTGCAGGATGGGGGACATAACTGACCAGTTACAAAATCCGGTGTTGCTGAATCAAGGTATGAAAATAAAAATTGAACAATCTCAAATATTTGTTATTCAATAGTTTAGCAACTACCAAAAAATACAAATCATACCCACGCATCAGCAACGCCCAAAATCCTAAAACAATTACAAATCAAAAATGATTGACTTTTGACTTTTAACTTTTAATATCATGTCCGGATAATTAGTATAAAAAAACTTCCTCCTTTTCCTCCTCTTATTTCTTGCTTCTTTATTCCCTCCTGACTCCTGACTCCTGATATCAAATCCGGTTGAATACTGATTATATACTTGGCAGTAGGGGAGTAGGGGAGTGGGGGAGTAGGGGAGTAGGGTCTGATTAAATATTGAAGTAATTTACAGCGCTTTTCAAATGGATGAACCACATCTTCACGCATCAAACCTTGTAGGGACGTTCCATGGAACGTCCTTACTAAAGCAGCATATTTGGTTAAGCCATGCTACAATTTAACCAAGCAAAAACCAAAATTAAAAATAACGTATTATAGAGGTACAGCAATTCTAAAACTCTAACTAACCCTCTTATACCGATTCTTGAAAATAGGACTACAGATAGGATGATAATTAATGCTTCCTCTTCCGTCATTTTTGTTGAGAGCAATATTGCTGACTACCAATCTCTAGTTAACAGCGTCGAACCAGGGACAGAAGTAGTTGTCTTGGATACCAACCGCAATGGTGTCGAGCAAATTACTGAAGTATTAGCTAACTACGACAATTTAGATAGCGTACAAATTCTTTCTCACGGAGATTCAGCCGTTTTACAGTTGGGAAATAGCAGCCTAAATCACGGTAATATTGAGAGCTATGAAAACCAACTGCAACAGTGGGGACAAGCCCTAAGTGAAAATGGCAATATTCTTTTATATGCTTGTAATGTCGCAGCAGGCCAACAAGGACAAGCTTTTATTAATCGCTTCGCAGAGATTACCCAAGCTGATATTGCTGCTTCTGAAGATTTAACGGGTAGTAGCGCTCTTGGGGGAAACTGGGTATTAGAAGCGACTACGGGATTTATCGAATCACCTCTAGCATTTCAAGTAGAGGCCATGTCTGCGTTTAATTCTGTATTGCAGACTTTTACAGTTACTAACGCTAATAATGCTGGTGCGGGTTCTTTGCGAAAAGCCATTCTGGATGCGGAAAACAATAATAATGGCGGGACAAGAGACATTATCCAAGTAGATGAAGGTTTAACTATCAATTTAACTAATAGTTTGCCAACTATTAGTGAGGATGTTGAGATTCGAGGTAACGGTGTTGTCATTGATGGATCTAACCAACATCAGATTTTGACAATTAATGGAGAAACCGACGATACCCAAATAATCTTATCCGATATCTCTTTGAGAGACGGTAATATAAAAGGTAGTAATGGCTCTACTGGCGGTGGCGGAGGCTTAGGTGCTGGTGGTGCTTTATTTATTAACAACGGTACGGTAATTACTAATAACGTTCAGTTTAATAACAATAGTGCCATTGGTGGAAATGGTGCCAACGGAGCCAGGGGTGGCGCGGCTGAGAGAACGGGTGAAAATGGAGGTCGTGGGGGAATTGCCAATGAAAATGGTACTGCTTTTGCTGACCAAACTGCTGCTAATGGTGGAACAGCAGGTAGAGGTGAAAGAAGAAATGGTCGTAGTGGCGGTAGTGGTAGTAGTGGTAGCAATGGTAGCTTCGGCAATGGCGGAGGTGCTGGCGGAGGCGGAGGCGGAGGCGAATCTGGTGGACTGCTAGAAGGCAGAGGTGGTTTTGGTGGTGATGGTGGTGATGGTGGTTTCGGTGCTGGAGGTGGTGCTGGAGGCGGTGCTGGGTCGAATCCCAATAGACGAAGAAGAAGAAGAACCGCATTAGGAGGTGACGGCGGTAATGGCGGAGCATTTGGCGGTGATGGCGGTGATGGTGGTGATGTCGCACCAGATAGAAGTGCTGCCAATGGAGGCCGTGGCGGAGGTGGTGCTGGACTCGGTGGTGCTATATTCGTCCAAAATGAAGCTGAGTTAATCTTGCTCAACAGCAATTTTTCTGGTAACTCAACTGCGGGAGGTGCAGGTGGGAATAACGGTCAGGCAAAAGGTAGTGACATTTTTGTCAGGGATAATGCTACGGTTTCTCAGGCTAATACCAATGTTGCCACGGGAAATAACCTAGATAATGGTCGCGTCTTTGGTAATATCAGCAATTTTATTCTCCCCACAATTAATCTAGCTCCAGGAGATAATTTATCAGAAATTACCCAGGGCGGTTCTTTTAATCTTTCCCTAAATAGAAGCTTACCCATAGATTTAATAGTTAGCTACACCGTTACGGGAACAGCTACCAATGGCGAAGATTTTGAAATTCCCAGTAGCGTTACAATTCCTGTGGGAGCAACACAAGGTTCTATCGATATTGAAGTAATTGACGATCGCTTTTTCGATCCTGATGAAAATATCATCGTCACCTTAGAAGATTCCCCACTTTACAATCTCGGTGATGCTATTGCTGCTGAATTGACTATTGTGGACGACGAGCCAGATATTAGACTTGATGGGACAAATGCAGTAGAAGGGGAGAGTAACGGTCAGTTGATTTTTAATTTAGACCCCAATGCTCCTGAAGGTCGTCAGTTAAGCTTTAGTATTACTGGGGGAACAGCAGAACTAGATACAGATTACAGGTTTCTCGATGCTGACGATGAACCTATTGTAAGAGATGAAGAGGATAATTTTTTCTTAGATATTTCTGGTGAAGAACGAGTTGTGGTTCGAGTAGATGCCACAGGAATTTCGGGGGGAATTCCCGATTTTGACGATTCTGCTGCTGAAGGAAATGAGACAATAGAAATTACTCTTAATCCTAGTGAAGAGTATGGTGGTGGCGGAAATACCATAACTGCAAATATTGTTGATAATGACAGTCCCCCGACAATCGACGTTGTTGCGGAAGATAATGCTACTGAAGAGAACTCCGAACCTGGTGTTTTCCAGCTTAATTTCTCCAATCCGTTACTCAGTAATGGCAATGAAAATGATGAAGAGGATGCCATCTTTAACTTCACTATCGGTGGAGATGCTACGCGAGGAGAGGACTACAACTTGGTCTTGGTTGCTAACGATACGGAGCGAGATGTTATCGGCAACAGTTTTTTCTTACCAGAAGGTACGAATACTGCCAGGATTGAGGTCAGACCAATTGATGAGAATGAAGAAGAAGTCAATGAAAACGTTACTTTTACCCTAAATGAAGGAGAAGGATACGAACTAGGAGAAACTTCAGCAGAACTAATCATTGAAGACAGTGGTAGAGATGATGCGAGTAATGTAGTAGGGGTGCAAATTATAGAATCTCAAGGTTCGACTAATCTCATAGAAGGACAAACTACAGATAACTATACGATCGAGTTAACCAGTCAACCTACTAGCGATGTCACTATTAATTTTGCTACCGATACCACTCAGATAGAGAGTATTGCTCCCATTACTTTTACTCCCGAAAACTTCAACATCAGGGAAAATGTTACGGTGGTTTCTGTTGATGACGATATAACTACAGAAGACCGCACTTCGGTTATTTCCCATACTGCAACCAGTGATGATGATGCTTATCAGGGAATTACCATTAATGATGTTACCGTCAAGATTACCGAAAATGATGTTCCTGGGATTGTTATTGCCAACGGAAATAATTTCAGCATCGCCGAAGGTGCAGCGGGGGAAATCTACACCATTGCTCTAGCAACCCAACCCACAGCAGATGTCAATATTAGTTTTGACATTAGCGACGATATCGAAGCCATTGCACCCATAACTTTTACTCCAGATAACTTTGCTACTCTTCAAGAAGTTACAGTTACTGCTGCAATCGATGATGAAGTAGAAGAAACGGAATTTCAAAACATCGCTCACATTATTGAGAGTGACGATCCCGTTTATGATGGTTTGTTAGTACAACCTCTTCCCATTGCTATTAACGAACTCAGTTTCGATAATATCGAGACAGCAGGGGGTTTAAATAACGCCCTCAATTCGATTCAAGATTCCCTTGACGCTCAGTTTCGAGCCATTGAATTACCCTTTGTTGGTTCTCTAGAAACTCTCGCACCAGATCTAATCGGTAGTTTCCAAAATACCTTAATTAATCGGGTGCAGACTGGAGGGGTATTAGACGTAGAGAAACTTGGTGGGTTAGTTGAAGAAACTATTGAGGAGATTCTAGAAGTTGATGTGGAAGCGAGCGCAACTCTCTCGGAAGAAGAAGCCACTTTCGATATTACAGTTGCCAAAGAATTTAACCTGGCCAATATCGATCTGGATGCGGATTTAGGTTTGCCAGGATTGGGAATTGATGTTGATGGTAGTGTCGATCTCACTTTTGATTACCAATTCGATCTGGGATTTGGCATTAACCAAGAATTCGGTTTCTTTATCGATACAGAAAAAACCAACTTTACCGCAGGAATCGATCTTGGTTTGAGTGATGATTTCCAAGCAACGGGTAATCTAGGCTTTTTGCAACTCGATCTGGTCAATGATGAAGAAAACCCCACTGCTGTCAGTGCTGATTTTACTCTAGGACTTAACGATCTAGATAATGGTGAAGATTCAGATGATGAAGAAGATTTAGATAATGGCGAAAATTTAGATGACGGTGAAGATTTAGATAATGGTGAAGATTCAGATGATGATGAAGATGTAGATGGCGATCGCCTGACTAGCACAGAACTAAGGAATGCTTCTTTCGATGACATATCCGACCTCTTCAATCCCAGTGCTTCGGCAAGTGCAAATCTTGGTTTAAAAGCCGTTACGAGTGTGGAAGCAGATACTGCTTTTCCCAGTATTAATTTCGATTTGGCAGGGGAGTTTGGCTCGTTTACGTTTGAAGAGGGAGAAGCAGTTGGCGATTTTTCACCTACGATCGCCTTTAACAACGTGCAACTAGATTTAGGCAGTTTTCTCTCCGACTTTGCTCGCCCCGTAATTGGTAATATTAACAGCATCATCGATCCTTTTCGTCCTGTAGTTGATTTTCTCAACACCGATACGGAAATCCTCAACGATCTGAGCATTGCGGATGGTTTAGATGGCAATGGTGATGGTGAAATTAGCGTCATCGAACTCGCGATTGGTATTGCGGAATTGGCGGGCAATCCTCCAAACGCTAGATTTCAGGATACTTTCGACCAAATCACAGAACTGGTCGTTCTGGCAGATGCTCTCAATGAATCGATCGCGGGGGATGAAGGCATTCTCATTGATGTTGGTTCTTTCGAGTTGGGCAATTTTGACCCTAGCGATCCCGATGCCGATCCGACTGAAGTTGAAGCAGAGCAAACCGAGTCCGCACCAGATTTAGAGCAACAACTCGATGATGCTCCCGATGATGGTAGCGGAGATATCCAAAAAGCAAATACCAATAGAATACTTAATAACGATAATTTCGATATTCCTCTAATTAACGATCCCTTCAGCGCCATCGACTTGCTCTTGGGTAAAGATGTCGCCCTCTTTACTTACGATCTTCCTGCTTTAGAAGTTGGATTCGACGTGGAACAAAGATTTCCCATTTTTGGCCCGATTAGCGGTTTGTTAGAAGGGGATTTTAATGTCGGTTTGGATCTCGCTTTTGGCTTCGATACCTTTGGTTTCAATCAATGGTCTGCTAATAATTTCGACCCCTTAGAATCCTTTAGAGTCCTCGATGGTTTCTTTGTTAGCGATCGCGAAAAACCAGACGGTACAGGGGAAGATATCGATGAGTTGGTTGCTACCGCCACTATTGCAGCAGGATTGGGTGTAGATATTTTAGTTGTTTCGGGCTTTCTCAAAGGAGGTTTAGAAGGAATTATCGGTCTGGATCTGATTGATGGTGGTGAAATCAACGGCACCGATGATGGTAGACTGCGTGCTTCGGAGATTGCAGACCGCATTTCCACACCCTTTGAACTTTTCCAATTAAACGGTATCGTTAACGCATTTTTGGGTGCAAAAGTTGACTTGTTTCGTAGGACGGTATTCGAGCAACGAATTGCCACTTTCCCCCTAGCTGAGTTTAGTGTCGGGGGTAAAGGTAATAGTTCTAGTAGCGTTATAGATGGGGTGATTGCTGGCGGTACGGTCTTCTTTGATGCCAACTTTAATGGCATTCAAGACCCCAACGAACCCGTTACCATTAGTAATGCCGATGGTAGTTACGATCTCGATATTCCCTTCTCTCCCTTCGATCTTAATAGTAATGGTGTTATCGATTCCGAAGAAGGTAGAGTGGTTATTGTTAACGGCATTGATATCTCCACTTCCTTACCTCAAACCGCACCGATTATTACTACTCCCAATGCGACTGTTGCCACACCTTTAACTAGCTTGGTTGCGGAAATTGCTGAACCCGATCTCGAAGCAGCACAAGCAGAAGTAATTAATGTTTTCGGTTTACCAGAAAATAGCGATTTATATAATGATGATCCCCAAACTTCCGAAGTATCGGTCTTGGGTTTACAATCTCAACTGCAAAATCTGATTATTTTAGCTACCCAAACTATCGGTGCGACTCCTTTAACAGGGCGAACCATTAATGGTAGCGACATTCTGAGTCAAGATGGTCTGATTTATCTTGATAACAACAATAACCAACAGTTTGACGATGGCGATTTAGAAGTAGTTCAAGCTGATGATGGTTCTCGTTTCTTCGATGTTAACGACAACGGAGAATTAGATAATAACGAGGTTTCTTCTACGGTAAATGAAGCACAAATTGCCAGTGCTATTCTGCAAGCGATTGTCGCTCGCGCTAACAATAGAGAAGCCCCCGATCTTGCAGATACTGATACCGTAACTGCTATTATTGACGAGGTTTTAACCGTCGCGATCACCGAAGACTCCAATACCAATCTTAATGAAAATGCCATTTCTCAACTGACCGCAACCATTGTAGATAAAAACCTCAATATTGATGGCATCTTAGATAAAGCTTTCCTTTTTGAAGCCGAACAAAGACAACAAATTAGCGGTCGCTATGTCTTTATTGATGTTAACGATAATGGGAGACAAGATACCGAAGAACCTTCTTCTTTAGTAGATGAAACAGGGGCAGACGAGCTAGATATTACTCCTTTTGATACCAATGAAAACGGTCTGTTAGATGTGCGCGTTGTCGTCGAAGGAGAATCCCCAGATTTTGTCTTTGTAGATAGTAATGCCAACGGCGAATTCGATCCAGATGAACCTTTCTCAGTTGTCAATCCTAGCGGTGACAACAACTTGACAATTGATTTTATTGATAATAATGGCAACGGTGTACAAGATGAGAACGAACCCTTCTCGATTGCCTCTCCTCTCAATCCCGATGGTACTGAAGTTGTAATTTATCCTTTCGACCTTAATGAGAATGGAGTTTTAGAAGTAGGAGAAGACGATAACAATAACGGTATCTTAGATCCAGGAGAAGATACTAATGAAAATGCTTTCTTAGAATTAGACGAACTAGGAAAAGTAGTGCTTGAAAGTACGCCTGTAGATCGATGGTCGTTTGTAGATAGTAATAGTAATGGAGAATTCGATCGCGGAGAACTTTTCTCTCCTGTCTTTGATGATGGCACAGATCTCCTCGATCCTTTTGTCGAACCTGGTAAAGTATTTGTCGATGCTACAGAATCTCCCGAATTAGCTGGCGGATTCCAACATCTAGTCACCAATCCTTTAGCAACCATCTCCCGTCTGCTTGCCGAAGCTACCGATACCGCAGTAGCTCAAGACCAAGTTAAAACCGCATTCGGACTACCAGAAGATGTGGATCTGCTCAACTACGATGCTTTACAAGCAGCCTCCGACGACGACCCCAACTGGCTAGAAGTCTATGCAGCACAGGTTCAGGTGCAAAATACCCTCGTCCAAATAGAGGCGGTAACGGGAGTTTCCGAAACCGAAATTGTTGAAGCACTATCAAATGAAATCGCTAATTCTGAAAATCTCGATTTGAGCGACTCAACTCAAGTAGAAGGAATTATCAACGAACTTGCTCCCGAATTAGCAGACAATACTGTTGATGGTGCAGCAGCAATCATTACTGAAAGTAACGAACGCATTGATGACATCGCTGACGATGGCACGATGGGCGATCGCGAAAAATCGATAGAAATCGTCCAAGTACAGCAAGTGGCCCAAAGCGATGACCGAGAAGGTCTAGTAGAAGATTTACTAGAATTAGGAACAGAAGAGGAAAATATTGAAGAAATTGTTGATAATAATACAGGAGAACAACTTACCGAACAAATTGAAAATACAGAAGAAATAGACCCTACTACTCGTCCTGACTTTAGCAATAGTCGCCCCATAGCTGAACCAGATTTTGCAAATACTGATATTGCTACATCAGTCACGATAAATGTTTTAGACAACGATAGCGATCCAGACAACGATGCAATTGAAATTGTAGATATTTTTGCCTCTGATAATGCGGAAGTAGTTATTAACTCAGATAATACCCTTACCTACACTCCCAATAATGGTTTTGCAGGAGAAGACATTATCTTCTATGCTATTCAAGATAGTAACGGCAATGTTGATAATAATATTGTCACTGTGACAGTTACAACTGATGGAATTTTCCTTGAAGGTACTGGTGATAATGATATTCTTAATGGTGGTGAAGGTAACGATATATCTATTGGCCAAGCAGGTGACGACATCATCAGGGGTCGTCAAGGTGACGATAGCCTGAATGGCGGTCCTGGTGAGGATCGTTTGGACGGTGGTGAAGATGATGATACTATCAATGGAGGCAGTGGAAACGATCGTATGTTTGGTGTATCTGGCGACGATCTATTGATAGGTCGCCCCGGTAACGATATCTTGTTAGGAGGTGAAGGTGAAGATACTCTAGAAGGAGGTATTGGTCGCGATCGACTCAACGGTGGACCAGGAAACGACCAAATCAAAGGAGGAGGTAGTATTGACCGCTTTATCTTTAACACTAATCAGGAATTTCAGACTGAGGATGTAGGTATAGACACAATTACTGATTTTTCCCAAACACAAAGAGATATTATTCTCCTAGACCTGACAACTTTTACTGCTATCAACAGCGAACCAGGAACAGGTTTCAGTATCGCCAGTGAGTTTGCAACAGTTACTGATGATGAATCAGCAGAAAATTCTAATGCAGTTATTGTCTATAACAGTGAAAATGGTAATTTATTCTATAACCCCAATGGTAGTGAAGCAGGTTTCAGCGATGGAGGTCAATTTGCCACTTTGACAAATACCCCAGAGTTAGAAGCAGAAGATTTATTTTTGAGAGGTTAGCGATCGCTATTTATTACAGCGGTTTTCATTTGGGTAGACCACAATAGCAGGGAATAGGCAACAGGCAACAGGCAACAGGCAACAGTGGGAAAAACATTTCCCTGTCTTACGGTTGACAGCGGTTTTCATTTGGGTAGATCACAGTAGTGACTTTCCATGGAACGTCCCTACAAAGTTTTGCTTGTGAAGATGTGGATCATCAATTTGAAAAGCGCTTTCATTAATTGATAATGGATATAGCAATGAGCGCTGGTATATTTACAGATTGTAGTAGGGGCAAAAGAGCTAGAAGTCTTATATGATTCCTACGGAATGCTTGCGCAAACGGCAATTTATTCCCCCTGTTCCCTGTTGCCTGTTGCCTGTTCCCTGCGCACAGCGCTATAATTGATAATTACCTCGGGTTTTAACCGCTCTTGATTGAATATAAAGAAACGATATTTCTTTTCTTGGTCGATTGGATATGGCGAGGAGACCCGTTCTTACAGACCCGCTCCGCTGTTAGCGTTTGCGGTAGCATTCCGGAACGGAAAGCTTTGCGGTAGCAAACGCCATCCCACCCTTCGGGAAGCTCCGCTAACGACCGCTGTCTTGGTTGATTGGATATGGCGAGGGGACTAGCTCTTGACAGAGCCGCTCCGCTAACGCCATCCCTCAACCGCTTTTTTCCCCTTAAAAGGGGAGGCTTTAAACCAGAATTCTTTAATTATTAATTATTAATTATTCGGTCAAGAAAATTTACCTGTAATACCAATTTGAAAAAAGAATGTGTTCGAATAATAAGTGCGATAAAAATATTTTACAGGAAATGTCCCATTGACAAAAAAGATAATTTACACCCTAAAAAATGGCATTAAAGCCATTCATTATGACTCCTGACTCCTGACTCCTGACTCCTAAGAAATAGCCTAACTATTTGTAGCAAACATTTATCAAATTGGTATAATATCATGTTCGGTTGAATAGTTATGATTAGGGTATAGATGGAAGAGACATCTCAAACCCCTGAGATTGCTTCCTTCCACGGAGTGACCGTCGCAATGACTTTATAGTTAGTGTTTATCCGAACATGATATGACTCCTATCTCCTCGCTCGTTCCCATTTCTCCTGTCTCCTGTCTCCTACCCTCACCCATAAGACTTTTGAGCGCAAACCCTAAGTAGGAGGTACTGTTAACTGTTAACACAGTACCTCCGTAGGAGGCTAACTGATAGCTGAAAATGACCTTACTTTTTGCTTAAATTATTGACCGTAGCAGCTACATCAATACCAGTAGTTTGCTTTAACTCTTCAAAAAAAGCAGCCATTTTTGTCGCATTGCTTCCACCTTGAGCATTAATTACGGTAACATTATCCACGTCAACTTCTGGCACAGTAGATACCATAATCTTCAGCAACTCTTCCAACTTCTGATATAGAAAAACTTCTCGTGCATTTGCACCAGCAGCTTTCCAAGATTCTGCCAACTTCTTAATACCCTCTGCTTGTGCCTTTCCTGGTTCGACAATAGCAGCAGCATCTCCCTTGGCAGTAGCGATCGCTCGTTTACATTCAGCTTCTGCGGGAGCAACTACATCTGCTTGTAACTGTTGTTCAACTTGCTTAATACGTTCTTGTTGCACTGCTACTTCAGCCTGAGTCCGCGCTACCTCTGACCCAATATCAGCCTCCGCTTCGGCCACCACTGCTTGCCGTTTCGTTACCGCATCTTGAATGCGCCTTTCAGCTTCTGCACGAGCTACAGCAATTTTCGTTTCAATCTGTTTGAAAGAAGTATTTTTTTGGTTTTCTGCTTCTCGAATAATTGATTCTGCCTGGGTTTGTGCTTCAGCAATACGAGAATCTCGTAACAATTCAGCTTGTTGTTTTCGACCAATAGAATCAAGATATCCTACATCATCAGCAATATTCTGAATTTGTAGAGTATCCAAAACTAAACCTAATTTTTCTAAGTCGTCTTCTGCTTCCTCCAGCAAGCTTTTGGCAAAAGCAATCTTGTCTTCATTGACTTGTTCTGGTGTCAGAGAAGCTAAAACACCACGCAAATTTCCTTCTAGAGTTTCCTGGGCTAATTTTTCAATTTCCTGGCGAGTTTTGCCTAGCAGGCGCTCGATCGCATTGTGAATCGTAGGTTCTTCACCAGCAATTTTGATATTTGCCACACTCTCGACGGTGAGAGGAATACCACCTTTAGAGTAAGAATTATTAACCTTAAGTTCAATAATCATATTACTCAAGTCCATGCGGAAAGCTTGTTCTAATAGGGGGACGCGAATGCTACTACCTCCCTTGACAAGACGATATCCAACTTTTTTATCGCTGTCTCCAACACGGTGACGACTTCCAGAAAAAATTAGGACTTCACTTGGTTGACAAATATAATAAAGGTTGCGAATGACAAAGACACCTGCACCAGTACCAAGACCGAAAACTGCCAGTAACGCTAATACTATTTCCATGATTTTTTTGACTCCATAATTTTAGTTATTTAAGAAGGAAGAGGAGGAAAAGGAGGACAAGGAGACAAAGGAGAAAAAAGCCTAGATATTATGAGTTTGAATGTTCCTTGTTTCTGCTTCCAAGTCCACTTTCCCCCTTTGTCTACTTTGTCTGACCCACCTTATCTCTTGATTGTCGAAAACATACTCTTGTAAGGTAGGGAGTAGGGCAAAAAAATATACTTGTGTGCTTGATATAGAATCCGGTTATATAGTATATGTTTATATTATATGTTTATAACTATACTTCAAGCCTTCAATATCCCCTACTCCCCCTACTACGGGAGCAAGATGCTCCCACTGCCATGCTTCGTAACAAAAATAATTACAATACACAGCTATTACAATGCACCACCAGGGAAATGTTTTCCACCCTATTCCCTGTTCCCTATTCCCTGTTCCCTGTTCCCTGCTATAACTTCTTTCCCATTCTTATTGCTGAAGTTTCCTGTCACATCAACGCCAAGGGTTTGATTGACATTTTTGAGGAACTGGCGGAAGATTTCAGGATAAGCATTCACCAAACTAGCGATCGACTTGCCATCTCCACTATCGATAACTTTGATATTTTCCAATTTAACTTGTTCGGTTACCTTAGCAGACTCACGCAAAATCATACTAATTTGTTGTAAGTAGAACAATTCCGCAGCATCTTTACCAGTCTCTTGCCAAACCTGGGAAAGCATATCGTTAACTAAAGCTTCAGCTTGAGCATTTTCTGAAAGAGAAGCAGCATTTCCTTTTGCTATGAGTTCTTTTGCTTGCCGTTGTGCTTCTGCTGGCAATACTTCATCCGCTTCTAAACGCAATCTCTCTAACTCAGCGCGGACTGTTTGCAATAATTGTTCTGCTCTTGCCCTTGCTTCTTTAGCTGCTGCTTTGGTTCGTTCTTCTTCCGAACGAGCTTTTTGATCCCATTCTGCTCTGATTTTGCGGAGTTCGTTTTCTTTCTGGACGATAAATGTTTCTGACTGAGTTTTGGCAATTTCTGACTGTCGTTGGCAGTCAGCTTCTATTTGCTCTGCTTCTGCTTTGGCGTTAGACTCAGCTATTTCAGCATCTCGGCGAATCATGGCAATTTGTTTGCGACCAATGGAGTTTAGGTAGTCTACGTCATCGGAAACGCTTTGAATTTTCAGGATGTCGAGTTGTAGACCCAATTTTGCTAAGTCGCGACTCACGTCTTCGGCAATGCGTTCGGCAAATTGAAGACGGTCTTCGTTGAGTTGCTCTGGGGTGAGGGTCGCGACCACACCCCGCAGGTTTCCTTCTAGAGTTTCTCTTGCTACACGGGTAATTTCTGAGCGGTCGCGGTCGAGAAATCTTTCTATGGCATTGCCTACTATTTTGGGGTCATTGGAAACTTTGATATTGGCGATCGCTTGAATATTTAGTGGAGTACCGCCTTTGGAGTAAGCATTCCGCACTTCCACAGGTACTGGCATGGTGCGTAGGTCCATTGTTTTGGTGGTTTCCAGAATTGGAATGGGAATTGCTCTGCCACCGAAGATTACACGATAACCAACTGTTTCCCCTTCTTTTGTCCTCCGTTTTCGACCGGATAAAATTAGAATTTCATTGGGTTTACAAATTTGTATGAATGTGTTGATAAACCAGATTAATACTATCACTCCAAATATAGATAGAGCGATGGGTAAACTTGTAGAAATTTTTCCTGTAAAATTCTGAATTGGCTCCCTTTGTATTACAGGAGGAACTTGTGTTATTTCTAAAGTGGTTGATTCGACTTGATTCGATTCTAAAATTTTACTTTTCATTAGTTAAATTTCCTCAATAATTTTTGTGAAATATAGTATGTTTCATCTAGTAGTATGAAAGTTTTATATAATATCATGTCCATTTAAAGAATGATAAAAACTTTCTTCTCTTCTTCCTTCTTCTTCCCTCCTGACTCCTGACTCCTGACTCCTGACTCCTCCGTCATTATTAATTATTTCTGATTATTCCTGGTGTTGAAAAGATGATTTGGAAATTACCCACACCTGATTATTTTCTGTGCCGATAATAAATACTTGTTCTCCCTTAGTAAATTCTTTAGATTCTTCTGTTGTACGGGCAATTAATTCTATGCTAGAACCTTTAACATTTAAACTAACTTTACCTCTACTATGAGTATCAAATGGAATTTCCACAGTGCAGGGTAGACCTAAAAAATCTTGAGGTCTGACAAGACTATTTATTACTTGGTTTTGTCGAAAAATCGACAACAATAATACTATTAACATCCCACCAAATATTCCTACTCCCACTGAAATATAGGCTAATATTAAAAGTTGATTTTTCATGCCGATTTATTCATATCGTAACTATATTTAAGTTGTGCAGAAAATTTCTTGAAATTGGGGAATTGGAAAATCGCGTTCGAGGATAGCTGAAAAAAATTAAGATTCATCCTCTGATGTTTTATCTAGATAATTTTCTGATACTACCCATACTCTATTATTTTCTATTCCCACGATAAATGCTTTTTCTCCTCTAGTAAATTCCCTAGATTCTTCAGTAAAAGCCATCAATTCTATAACAGAATTTTTCACATTTAATCTAATTTTTCCTCTACTATTTTTATCAAAAGGAATCTCCACAATTCCAGAAAGACCTACGAGGTCGCCACTACGCACCAAGCTATCAGCTTGACGGTTTTTTAAGGTATGTAATACCCATGCCATAATTGTGCCACATAAAATACCAACAATTATAGAAATAATGGCAATTATTGTTGGTGAAAGAGTGGGCGAAATATACGATAATAAAATTCCAGTTAGCCCAAAGAAACAACTGCCAAAAGTCCAAAATTTTAGGCTGAATAATGGTAGCCATAATCTTCGGCGACGTTGATATATTGAAGTATTAACTTGTGTACTTGATTGGTCTGTAATTTCTAAGTCTGGGTCAAAGTCTTGGTCAAAATCTACACCATCTAGACCGGCAAAGGCGGAGAGTGCCACAAATGCTCCACCAATAATTAGACAGAAAACATAAGCTGATTCCATAAGTTGTCCTTGATAATTTTTAACAACCTCTTGGTCTATTTATATTCTGGCAAATTAGTTTCCTATTCAGGCTATTTGTAAAAAAAATTTGTGTTTTACTAGAAAACTACTTTTTATTTCATCAGTAGAATTTTTAATTACTATGAAAACTTTCTTCGTTAGATACAGAAAATTTTGATATAGAGATATTATACCCAAAGTTAGTAGTTTATGAGGGGGCGGATATCTAGATTGCCAATTGTATAATACCAAGTGTGATAAATGTTTTCTACAAATAGTTAGACTTTTTATAGGAGTAAATTCAGTTATCAGTTAACCTCTTCCGGAGGAATTGCGTTTTTTATATGGCGTAGCGAAACAGTTATCACTACCTCCTGCAATAGGAATGCGAGAACTTGAAACATTATTTTTTTGTCAAAATAAATAACTTCTATATAGCAATTCCCATATTGGTAAGGTACAAAATTCGTTTGTTTTAGGGAACAGGGAACAGGGAACAGGGAACAGAGAATAGGGAATAGAATAGAATAGAATCGAAATAAATATAGGTGTACCTCACTAATTTGATAAACGCTATATCATTTATGAGTGTGAGTATCCTTTTTTAATCCAGGAGATATCTGAACGATAATCTTTTCAGTCCCGTTATTATTCTAAATATTCTTTTTTCGCCCTTGGCATAGTACTATAGCGGTTTTCATTAACATAGAATACAGAGATTTTGGCTTAAAGGCAGAAGGCAGAAGGCAGAAGGCAGAAGCTTTGTAGTCTACCTTTGTGAAAACCGCTATAGTTATTAATCATAAATATGGCAGGCAATAGACAAAAGTGGGAAAAATATTTCTTCGTATTCGATTCATTATCACTCTATATCCTAAGCAACTCAAGACAAGATTTGCTATGCAGAAATAAAATTATAGTTTTTCACTTAGAAGGAGCTAGTCTAATTCTAGAAAATACTGATCTAGACTGCTGTTTATCTTAATTTATTATTTCTGATTTTTTGATTCTTTCCTTCTTGATTTTTCTTTCTTCCTTCTTTCTTTTTGATTAATTTATTATTTCTGATTTTTGTCTTCTTTTCTTCCCTCTTCCCTCTTCCTTCTTCCTTCTTCTACAACAATACTGACTGTTGATAATTAGGATTATAATTAGGTAAAACTTCTACACTAGGTTGAGTAACTCGTAAAGTTAATGATAGTCTAATCTTACCGCTAGTATTACATACAGAGCGATGGATAAGTTCATCTGTAAACATCACAAACTGACCTGGTTTGAGAATTACTGGTACTGAATTTTCTGCCAATTTTTTTGTAACTTCAAAGAAATCATTGCCACTAAAAGGGTCTGTCATTTTTACAGATAAATTGCGCTCTTTTTTAGTATTTGCTATAAATTCAAACCCATTAAATTTATTGACTTCAGTCAGAGCAATATAAACATTAATTGTTTTACCTACACCAGAAAGCAATTTTGGATAAGAATCTCTGTGCCACAAGGGGATTAATTGTTTTGCGGGATAATTAACCCAAAGTTCAGAACGCCATAATACTAATTTTTCTCCTAGATATTCTTGCAATTTGGCCAATAATTTTTCATCCTGACATATTTTCCAAATCCCAGGGGAATCAAGATGTCTTTCCATGTGAAATTCTTGTTTCCAAATTTGGACTAATAATAGAAAGGCTGAACCAAATTTCAATTTCCATAAAAATTTTAAAAGGCGTAAAAATAATAATTTTCCTGGAGGTTTTGGTAAGATTTCTGCAAAAATTGTTTTGGTAATTTGACCAATTTCTTGACTGTCTAGTTTGAGGGTGTAAGGACCGGATATTCCAGAAAAGTTATCATAATTAATTGTTTCGTTAGTTTTTGTATTCTGGCATCCACTCCAGAGTAAACTTCTTTCCCAAAGTTGTTTTGCTAGGTGAATATCTGTTGCTATTTTTGGCAAAGTAATTTCCTGATTTTGGGAATCAAAAAATTTACCACTGATATTTTTTAGTTGACTAGACTGGGCACAAAATAATGTACTATTTGCACCCTTTTCTGGAGAAATTCCTAAACCTAAATATTTACTCAGACTATGCCAAATTGTAATATTAGATTGCACAAATCCTGGGTGAACGGCATTAACGGTTACATTTTGTATTTTCTAACTGTCTGGCAAGTTCAGTTGTCAAAAGTAACAAACATAATTTAGAGACAGAATAAAGTTCTAAAAAGTTGAGAGGTGTTTTTTTTACTAATAAATTCCAAGGAATAGTTTTTGGTTTTAATGCCAAATCGGAAGCCACCATAATAATTATACTAAATGCAGAACTCTTGAGTTTTTCTAATAAAAGATATGTCAGTAAAAAATGACCTAGATAGTTTATTCCCCAAATTAATTCAAATCCCTCTTGAGTAGTACCTCTTTGATTAAAAATTCCGGCATTGTTAACTAAAATATGTAGAGGAAGTTGCCTGGCAACGAACAAATCAACAAATTGACGAGCTGAATCTAAAGAAGCTAGATTTAAAGGTAAAAATTCGATGAAAAACCTGTCATCTAAGGTTTACCAGTATGCTTTGCTCAACTTAGGTGAAGCGTTCACTCATGTTCTTTAAAGGATTAGGAAAATACCCAAAGTTTAAGAAGAAAGGTAGGTCTGATTCATTTACAATTGATAATTCTGGAAAACCAATAGAATTAAATGGATGGAATCATAAATTACCT
>NZ_JAAHGM010000058.1:0-45524 GCF_010692625.1 Okeania sp. SIO2C2 | reverse complement strand
TCCCATCGACGACGAGCCAAGAGTCTGTTTCGTCTAGGCTTTGATTATCTGCGCTCTATTTTCACTAATCTTGACCACAAATTTGACGCTTTTCTCGACTCACTCCACTTTTTGTCCTGTACTTAGATAACTAACATAAAATATGACTGTTTAGTTGTAAATTGGAGCTGTAGCATGGAAATATTACAAAATTGTCTAAACTTAGTCAAAAAATGGGAAGGACTTTTTCTGAATGCTAATCTAGACCCAGTAGGAATACCAACCATTGGGTATGGAACAATTCGTTACCCCAATGGAAAAAAAGTTCAGCTAGGAGAAAGAATTACAGAAAGAAATGCAGAATTCTATTTAAAGTATGAATGCGACAAAGCAGATATAGGTAAAAGTTTTTTCGCGTTCTGCTCCGATGCAAACCGATTATCTAGAACTTTAAACAGACTTCTGATCTGCTGGTGATAAGCTAGCATTACTTTGTAGCTTTCGGCAATCTGCTCCATAATATCTTTTCTCATCATAACAAGTCTCTCTCCTTAAAGAACACAACATAATTAAAGCCAACTCAATATCTGAATATCTACTATCCTCTAATGCTCTCGCCTCCTGCTAACTTTGCTAGCTTCTCAGTTACGGGATTAACGATTAGCTGGTAGGTTTGATAGATACTGGAAATATCTCTCAAAGGAAAACGCCTTACTTGCCAAAACCCGTTTAATTCTGACCCAAAACTATTAGGATTAAAACGACCGAAAATCCATCCGTCTGATTCTTTTTCCGCATCTTTCTCCACACGTATACATTTCCATATTTCTCCAGCAACATCATAAACCCGATATTCAGTATCCCTAGGCTTTGGCTCAACAATCCCAACCCAGCATTCAGGTCTGTCGGTGTCCGCTATATACTCATCTTTAGATCCCAACCAAGTCCAGACAAAAGTTATGTACTGTACTTGCTTTGCTGGATAATCTTCAAGGGGACTATCATCTACTAAATAATCCAGATCAATATAAAAGCGACCTACCCAAGGTGGCAGCCATGTATTATATACTTCTTGGCCATTGTAGATGGCATAATTATACAATAGATAGTTAGTTGAGGTGACAACAAGTTTTGTTTTGGGCATTGGCGAAAGTTTTTTTCCGTTTAGTCCAAGGGCGAATTTATTATCTAGGGTCCTAAACAGATTTTCGACCCAATCTTGATAGGCTAGCATGACCTTATAACTTTCGGTCGCTCTATCCATAATATCCTTTCCTGTAATCGCATTTCTTCTGTTTAAATGATTTCAAGGAGTTCATTAGACATCTCCGAAAAAGATATAGATTTTTTGCAGGAGTAGGCAACAGGCAACAGGCAACAGGCAACAGGCAACAGGTAAGATGTTTTTACGAAAAAGGCACGAAAAAAGATTTTTTAGGGTGAATTTTTCGTATCCTTAGTCTGCTCTAATTAAAAGATTGATTTTCTGGATATGTCTATTTGTTAACAATAAATCAACACCAAAAAGTAGTTAAGATCGCAGAGTAACAGAGTTTAATTTTACAGTTTTTACTAGAGAATAAATATGGCTTACAGAATAAACCGTCACGCCTATGCTGAAACTTATGGGCCAACAATAGGCGATCGCGTCCGTCTAGCTGATACAGAATTATTAATAGAAGTCGAGCAAGACTACACTACCTACGGCGATGAAGTAAAATTTGGTGGAGGCAAAGTCATCCGTGACGGTATGGGGCAATCTCCCATTGCTAATGCCGATGGCGCAGTGGATCTAGTTATTACCAACGCTCTCATCCTCGACTGGTGGGGAATTGTCAAAGCAGACATCGGCATTAAAGATGGTAAAATTTGCAAAATTGGCAAAGCAGGCAACCCCTACATCCAAGATAATGTAGATATTATCATCGGTCCGGGAACTGAAGCTGTGGCGGGTGAGGGAATGATTTTAACGGCAGGTGGCATTGATACCCACATTCATTTTATTTGTCCTCAACAAATCGAAACAGCGATCGCTTCTGGTATCACAACTATGTTAGGTGGAGGAACAGGTCCTGCCACAGGTACTAATGCGACTACCTGTACTCCCGGTCCTTGGAACATTCACCGAATGTTGCAAGCTGCTGAAGCTTTTCCGGTAAATTTAGGTTTCATGGGCAAAGGTAACAGCAGTCAACCCCAAGCTCTAGTCGAACAAGTATTAGCAGGGGCGATGGGATTAAAATTACATGAAGATTGGGGAACTACCCCGGTGGCGATCGACACCTGCTTAAATGTTGCGGACGAGTACGATGTGCAAGTTGCTATCCACACCGATACTCTCAATGAAGCAGGGTTTGTAGAAACCACCATAAAGGCTTTTAAAAACCGGACAATTCATACTTATCACACTGAAGGTGCGGGAGGCGGTCACGCTCCAGATATTATCAAAGTCTGCGGTCAAGCAAATGTTTTACCTTCTTCTACTAACCCCACTCGTCCTTATACTCTCAATACTTTGGAAGAACATTTGGATATGTTAATGGTGTGTCATCATCTAGACCGAAATATTCCAGAGGATGTGGCTTTTGCAGAATCTCGCATTCGCCGAGAAACTATTGCTGCTGAGGATATACTGCATGATCTGGGAGCGTTTAGTATGATTGCTTCTGATTCTCAGGCCATGGGACGTGTGGGAGAGGTTATTATTAGAACTTGGCAAACAGCTCACAAAATGAAAATTCAGTGCGGACCTTTGAATGGAGAGTCTGGGGAAAATGATAATTTGCGTGCTAAACGTTATGTGGCAAAATACACGATTAATCCGGCGATCGCTCATGGTATTGCTGAGTATGTGGGTTCGGTGGAATTGGGAAAGTTGGCAGATTTATGTTTGTGGCGACCTGCCATGTTTGGGGTGAAACCGGAAATTGTGATTAAGGGAGGAGCTATTGCTTATGCTCAGATGGGAGATGCGAATGCAAGTATTCCGACTCCACAACCAGTGGTTATGCAGCCAATGTTTGGTAGTTTTGGGGGAGCGATCGCTGCTACTTCTTTGACTTTTGTTTCTCAAGCTGCTCTGGAAACTGATATTGTGGCTCAACTACAGTTGAAAAAGTCAGCAGTTGCAGTGGTAAATACTCGGCAAATTAGCAAACAAGAGATGAAATTAAATGATGCTTTGCCAGAAATAGAAGTTGACCCGGAAACTTATGAAGTTAGAGCTGATGGGGAGTTGTTGACTTGTGAACCTGCAACAGTTTTACCCATGGCACAGCGATATTTTCTGTTTTAGGAGGTTCGCTCAAAAAGGCTGTTATATCAAATCCGGTTGAATACTTATGATCAGGACTTATATCATGTCCGGATAATTAGTGATCAAAAAACTTTCTCTTTTTCTTCCTCTTCCTCTTCCTTCTTCTTTGTTCTCTCCTAACTCCTGTACGTCGCCAATCCGACAGCTCCCCTACCTGACTCCTGACTCCTGAGGACTCCGTCATTTATTTATAAGTATTCAACCGGACATAATATTACGCAAAGACACTATGTATAGCGTATGCTAAACGATAGCGATCGCTTACAAAATTATAGCGATCGCCCAGCTTTGCTGATTCTATTCCTATTCATAAAAACTTAAACGACTATCATTTTAATTGTAGTATATTTGAGTTCAGATACTAGATATTTAGGCGTTGCTGAAGTGCGTGTATGATATTAATCCTAATTACTTAGGAGTCAACCCACCCGCGCGCCCCTCCCAGGAGGGGAAGTCAGTCAGACCGAGTCAGGAGGGAAGAAAGAATAAGAAACCCCCAGTAGAAGGAGAAAGTTTTTTGCTCGCCCTCTTATCCTGAATGATATCATAGCTCAAATCAGCAACGCCGATATTTAGATAAAAATTGGCATTGCTGAATTAAGGTATGAAAGTAGGTTTATAGGGAACAGGGAACAGGGAACAGGGAACAGTTAATATTAACAAGTAGTTCAAACCATCCAAAATAAAAAATCCCAAATACAAAATTATCAAATCATACCCACCAGTCAGCAACGCCTTAGATAAAAATTGATGTTTCAGTTGATCTTCCTGTAAATTTGGCCACAAAATTTTTGTCCCGTGTTTCAATATTTTTGACGCTAACGATTAATTTGATTGCTGACACAAAGCTACGCTATCGTGGCTAACTTTTTCCAGATGGTCAGCAAGATTTGTGAGAGTGTAATTTTTCTGGCTACTTACAGCGCTTTTCATATGAGTGAACCACAAAAGTGTAAAATTTAACTAAAGACAAAATAGTTATCTAGAGCGATCGCTAAAGCCCAAAAATGGCCAGACCATACTCACGCTTATTTACGTATTCGTGTGATTAGAGCCTATCAAAATCAAGAAGGTTCTCAACGTCAAATAGCACAAAGATTTCAAGTTAGCTTGACTTTTGTCCGTAATTTATGAAAGCATTATAGAACCACAGAAACTGTGAATCCAAAGCATCATAGTGGTAGCCAGTGATTAAAATTGATGGCAATTTTGATTCTTTAATGAGCGCAGAAAATCCAACAAAAACCAGATATGCATGCTTTGTGAGTTATGGGAATATTTAGAAATTAGAACCGGAGTGAAAGTAATATCATGTCCGGTTGAACAGTGATAAATAAATAACTACGGGGGACTCAGGAGTCAGGAGTCAGGAGTCAGGAGGGAAGAAAGAAGAAGAACAGGAGAAGAAGGAGAGAGTTTTCTTATCACTAATTATCCGGACATGATATAAGTGTATCAACAATGTATCGAATTTTAAAAAAATTCAATATAAGTAGAAAAAAAAAGTCTTTATGCTTCAGAACAAGACAGAGAAGATATAAAACAAAAACGCTATGACTATCGAAAATGGTTGGATTTAGTAGACATAAATAATTTGGTTTTTGTTGACGAATCAGGAGTTAATCTAGGGATGACTCGTCTTTATAGTCCAGCAAAAGTAGGAGAGAGAGTAGTCAGCAATGCCCCTAGAAATAAAGGTAAGAATACAAGTGTTTTAGGAGCTTTAAGTTTGGATGGTTTAATTGGATCAATGACCGTAATTGGTAGTACAAATAAAAATGTATTTGAAACATATATAGAGCAGATTTTAGTACCTCAACTATGGCGCTTGGGCAATTGTACTGATGGATAATTTAAGTGTCCACAAAGGTTCTAGAATTCAAGAGTTAATTTCCTCCACAGGAGCCAAGTTAATCTTCTTACCTGCGTACTCACCTGATTTTTCACCCATCGAACTATGTTGGTCAAAATTCAAAGAGTTTCTCCGCTCTCGTCAAGCTCTTTCCTCAAGAACAATTAGATCGAGCTATTAGCGAAGCGTACGCTCAAATTACTGAAGATGATGTTTTTGGTTGGTTTACACATTGTGGTTTATTCATATGAAAAACGCTGTATTAGACTTGTCGCTTTATAAAATAAAAAATTCTAGAAACCCCCGTTATGTAAAGCTTGTAGGTATTTATCGATCAAAAGAGTCGAAATAATTACCTTGTCTAGGTTTTGGAGATTTTTTCTATCTATTTAGCGACAACTCTATTAAATACTGACAATATTTTATATAATTAAAGCCTATGAAAAACTCTTCATAAAAATTTAATCTTATTCACCATTAGAATACCAGATAATCTACATCAACCTCAATCGAATTTTTCAGTTGATGATAATTTTGTGGTTTAGGCGATCGCCAAGGGGAACTTAGTTTAGATCGCCAATTTAGAGAGAGACTTACAGCAGTTTTCTAGTTGATGAGGTACAAAGTTTTATTGCTCTAGGCAACAGCTCCGGAAGGCAACAGGCAACAGGGAATATAGAAATAAATAGTCTTATAGCTGTACCTCACGCTTCCTCAAAAGTGCTGTAAGTCTATATATAGTGCCTTTGCGTAAGTCCTGATTTCAAAGCCGTCCATTACTGGCATCCATATATTTGATTTATTTTTTAATCAGTAAATGAATGAAGTATTATCACTAGTTATATTTACCGTATATTTGTTTTTTTTTATACAATTAATCAAAAAACATTGATTAGGTATAGTTTTAATTTGATTTTTCTCAAAGATTTTAACTATTTTTTTCTGCAAATTTTTTGGCTCCCGAAGTCAGAGAATTTTTGCCAAACAGTTGAGGAATAATTAACCCAGAACTAGCTTGATATTCTACAAATTCGGGATAGCGAGATAGAGACTTATCTTTTTTCAGCATATTAGGGATAAATATTCCAGCAACAAATGCTCCTAGAATTAAATAAGGCAACCAATGTTGCACTAACATTGCAAAAGAAAGATAGATAAATATTTCTCCTAAATAGTTAGTATTTCGACAGCGAGCAAAGAATCCTTCTGTAATTAATCCTGACTTATATTTGAGAGTATAATATTTTTGAGCATCGCTACTGTAATGGAGGAAAATGCCAAAAATATTTAAAGAAATTGCAGCAGCTACTAAAGGTATTGGAGGTTCAGTTCCACTACTAATTAAAATATAGGGAGCTATCCAATATAAGCAGACTATTCCAAAAATTATAATACCTTGTAGAAAAGGAACTTCTTGTTCCCATTGCTTATCTGGATAAATACGGTCTTTCAGTAACCATAAAATTCCATAAGTACCATGTAGGGATAGATATACCCACGCAACTAAAGAAAAATTTTGATAGGCTATCATCAGCGTCAATATAAATATAAAAGTTGTCGCTTTAGATAGATTAATTGGATGTTTTACTTTCATCATTAGTGCTATTTTTATTTTAAAAAAACTGCTTATAGCTTATATAGGAATAGAGAGGTAGGGCACCGACATCGAGTGATGACTATCCGAATCAGGGGAAATGTTTTTCCAACTATTCCCTATTCCCTACTATATAATACATAGGATTAATTTAAAAGTCAAACTATATTAGAGAAAACCCACCTTTCTAGCCAGCAATAAAAGCAGCAATAACAAACAGAAATAAAATCACTAAAATCCCAATAATTACGACACTTGAAATTAATAATAAAGAGATAATCGACCATATTCTCTGATGCTTTCTAAATTCAGCAACATTTTTCCATTTGCGGCTTTTCCAAGCCCACTCATTTCCTTTAAGACCTAAAATTATTCCTGTCAGCAACCATCCCATACCTAAGGTAAAAAAACTTAAATCAATCCAGGCAATTAATCCGATCCAAACATGATTAGTTAAACACCAAAAACCAGGCAAGAAAAATGCCCCCCAATTCCAACCAATAATTTCTGCTGGTACGTCATTTGAACTATGAATAATATTTCCGAGTTTTGGAATAGAAGCTATGGCTTTTTTTGTCTCTATTTTTTGATTCTTTGACTCAGTTTTACTGATTTGAGTTAGTGCAATAATTTCCGGTTCTGGAGGTTGTAGCTGTACTAATATTTCCTCTGCTGATTGGAAGCGATCACCAGGAATAAAAGCCAACATTCTATTTAAAATACCATCAAACTTCGGACTTAATTTTAGTTCTTTACTCCATTGCCACTGCATTGTTTTTGTATTAATTAACTCTGAGGGAAGTTTACCAGTCATTAATACTAAACAAGTCACTCCTAAAGCATACAAATCACTATGTGGAGCAACTATTCCTAGGCGCATTTGTTCGTCAGGAGCATAACCAAATTTACCTAATTTAGTGCCAGAATAAATAACATTTTCGGAACTATCAGCTTTGTGAGAAACTTCGGCAGCAATTTGTTTTACTCCACCCAAATCAATTAAAATTGGTAACCCATCTTCTGCCCGACAAATAATATTATCAGGAGCAATATCTCGATGAATAATTCCTCGACTATGTAGATAATTTAAAACTGGTAAGATTTGACGAATAAAGTCAATTATTTCAACTTCGCTAAAAAATTTACCTTGTCGCCGACGTTGACTAAGCAGAGATTCATAAGTTTGTCCTTCAATAAAATCTTGCACCAAAAATAAACATTTATTTTCCTGAATAAATTCCCAAAAACGGGGAATTTGAGGATGATTAATTTGATGTAATATCATTGCTTCTCGGTGAAAAAGTTCCTCCGCTTTTTGTATAAATTCAGTGCCTTGGTTTCCTGGTGTTAATTGTTTTAAAACTACTGCTTGCTTAAATCTACCTGTATCTTCTGCTAAGTAAGTTTTGCCAAATCCACCTTGACCTATTTGGCGAATAATTATGTAGCGGTTTCTTAATTTACTTCCTGGTTTTAATTCCGTAGATGCTGTTTGAAAGGGTTTTATTTCCTCTAGAAAAGCACCACAGTTAGAGCAAAAGCGAGAGGCAATAGTATTGTTATGTCCACAGTTTGTACAAGTAGTCATATTTATTAACTCGAAGGAATAAGGAAGAGGGAAGAAGGAAGAAGGTTGACTAACTTTTTTGACCGAAACCACAATTTCTGTGCTACAACTTCGTAAGCATTCAGCTATTAGCAGTCAGCTTTCAGCAGCAAGACTCTCTTCTTAAAGACAGTGTTTAAATTAATATAGAATTTAAGGGAAAGGGAGCCAACTTTTCTAGTAAGATAATTAATAAAGTTTTTATTGTAAACTAACATGAATAGCTGATAGCTGATGGCTGACGGCTGAATGCTTACACAACTTCAGTCCTACTTCCTTTAAATATTTGTTTATACTAGGAATTTTATTTATGTAAAGTTCCTCTGTACATCACAACTAAATATTAACTTAAAATTTCAACCATTATACAGTTAAGTATTATGTTTCAAATAATCCCAATATTAACTTTCTGTTTGGCCAACATTTTGATACCAGCATGGTGGATCTTTTGATTTTGGGTTTAATACGTCACTATCACCCGTGATGTTTACAATTAGTTGGGGTTTGAGTACCCATCAACTTTTTCTCTCTTCCTTATTCCTTATTCCTTATTCCTTATTCCTTATTCCTTATTCTTCCTTCTTTAACAAAAAATTGGGTAGAGTTTTTTGATAGATAAGCTAGAGAAGTCAGGAGGGAAGAAAAGAAAAAAGTAGAGGTGTAAAAATATTTCACCTCTATTATAGCAAGGAACGAGTTGGTATTTGACTTCTGTTGATGATGAACCGAATCAGGGGAAATGTTTTTCCTGGTGCTATAAATATTATTTTCTGCTTGTTGAATAACTTGATTAATTATTCTTGCATCTGTTCTAGTTCTAGCTGTTGTATGATACCAACTATCTTCGGTTGTGCTGTTTTTTCTTGACTCTAAATATTCTCCTATAGCACCATTGAATTTTTGAATGGTAAAGCTAAAATTGTCAATGATGAAAATTGCTTAATCCTTGATTGATACTTTCCCGGCAAATCTATTCTACTGTAAGCATTCAGCATTCAGCATTCAGCTATTAATATCATGTCCGGTCGAATAGTTATAAATAAATCACGGAGTCCTCAGGAGTCAGGAGGGAAGAAAGAAGGAAGAAGCAAGAAAAAAGAGGAGGAAAAGGAGAATGTTTTTTTTATCACTAATTATCCGGACATAATATAATTTATTGCTTTTTGAACATAAATTAATATTGATAGATTTAAGGATAATTAAAAGTATTGGAAAAAAACTGACCTTGATGAGGGAGAGTGTATATTCATTATTTATGAAACAGCTAAAAGCTGAGTGCTAATAGCTGTTTGCGCAGCATTCCACAGGAAATGCTTACATTCTACTAATTAAGCTATGTGAGATATTTCACAATTAGCTATAGAGAATTATTTGATTCATTACTTTTGCTTAGTGCTTGTTCTAAAATTTGTGACCGAATAAAAGTACGCTGTTGATATAGTGCATATAGTAATAATTCTTGCTGTTTAATCTGTTATTGTGTTTTTTCATAAAGTATCTTCCAATCATGTTCTGCTGACATAATAAAGACTCCTTTAGATATCAAGTATGAAGTTGAATTTAAAGCTCGATATTAACAAGATTGTTATTAAGTGTGATTAAATAATTTAGCTCTAAAATAACTGTCCTTAATAGTTATATATACTAAATTATGGGAATTTTGATACTAACTAAATAGCCGTTTACTCTCTGCAATAAATTGACTACATAGTGCCTAAAAAATGGATGCTTCAACCAAATAAAAATAGGGGCAAGCTGCATAGTCCATAGGATAATCGATGAGATTAAATTCATTAGCACCTCCATATATTTTCTGAAGTTGTAATGTTAAATAAGCGTTGTAGTGTTTAACAGTAAAATCAGTATAAATGAGGTATGTATCAACTAATTCTATTGGCTAAAGTTTGAGAATTATATCCAATATTCCCATTGAAAGGTACTATTTATAACTTTTTTTTCACCCTTAAACATAACTTTCCTCTGCTTTTTTTTCATAATCAAGCTCCTATCTAAACTAAATTTATATTACTGAATAACTAAGACTTCAAGGATATCTTTGGCTACCTTATGGGCTGTAGTTCTACAAAGATTAAAGAATAAAAAATTTTATTTTTAGTAAATCCCCTTCTTTTTTATTGATTTTTGAACAGGGGAAAATAGAGTAGATTCATACCCACGGTAGACTAATTCATCTGTCAAGAGAGCTACTATTAATTCAATGCCACTATAGCCAACGGGAAACATTCTTTCCCATAAAGGAGTAACTTGAGAAATCCGCATATAAAAATCTCCTAATTCCTGAGATGAAAATTTTTAGAAGTAATATTTTTGGTACACAGTTTTACTCAGCTATTAGTATTAGCTGTAAATCTTTATATCAAAATATTAATTAAAGTTTTTGGTTATTGCCAAGGTAGGTATAGCTGTTCAAAAAGTAGGGATATCTACACTCATTTGTGGCGTTTATATGTTGCGCTAGCAACAGAGGTGGGGAGTAAGGGAGTAGGGGAGTAGGGGAGATTGAATATTATTAAAGTAATTATAGAATTATAAAGATACATTATATAACCGGATTCTATATAAAAAGGCTTTTTCCTACAAAATTATACACAAATATATGGGTAGCAAACTGTTAACTAAAATAACTACTTCTTCAAGGGTATTTTTGATGTTAAATTATAGCGTTTCTCAGTAAGTGTGAGGTACACTCTTATCTTTACTTCACTATTGCCTGTTGCTTTCCGGAGCTGTTGCCTAAAGCAAACGAGTTTTGTACCTCACGCTTTTTGGGAATTGCTATATCCTGTAGAGGAATTCCAGAGAAAATCTCTACTAAAACCTAAAATTAATACTTAATTCAAAGTTCTACTTCACACTTATAACCATTTTTTTTCCCATAATTTTCCATAACTCTACTTGTACCTTTTCAACTACTTCTTGCCACTCCCTTGACTGAGACTGACGGAATAATTTCATTGTTGGATACCAAGGAGTATTTTCTCCTTCCTGTAACCAACGCCAGTCAGTGTTAAAACATAACAAAGTCCATACAGGTTTACCTAATGCTCCTGCTAAATGTGCCACTGAAGTATCAACAGTAATTACTAAATCTAATTGATTTATTATTGCTGCTGTATCGGCATAGTTATTTAACTGAGGACTCATATCTTCTATCTGAATATTGTGGGAAAGTTGAGTTAATTCTTGAGTTTTTTCTCCTTTTTGCAGACTATGAAATTTTACTCCAGGTACTTGCAAAATTGGTAAAAAGTCAGTTAATTTACAGGAACGATTATGGTCATTTTTATGAGTAGGACTACCTGCCCAAACAATACCTACTTTATATAGCGCGTCGGGAAGGTTAATAGAGTTAGTATTGGGGTATCTTAAATAAGGAATTTCAACAGGAATTGTTTCTAAAGTTGTGTCAAAAATATAAGGTAAACTCATCAAGGGTACATAGATATCAAATTCTGATAATTGTAGTTCTCCTGGTGGCATTAATTTATCAATTCCTGGAACACTTTTAAAAATAGGAATTAACTCTGGCGTACACACTAAAATAATCTGTTGACAGCGTTTTGCTACTAGAGGAATATAACGGATAAATTGAATAGCATCTCCTGCTCCTTGTTCGGTATGAATTAACAAAGTTTTATCCATAATATCTTCCCCTTTCCATCGGGGATGAGGACATTGAAAGGGAGTAAATTCTGAAGTTTTCCAACGCCATTCACATTCAGCAAATCCCCGTTTAAAATCTCCATTTTTCAACAATGTCATGCCTAAATTAAAATGAGCTTTGGCAAAACTACCATTAAGATTAATTGCCTTTTCATAATGTTTAATTGCTCCTTCTAATTCACCTTTTTGACTATAAGCATAAGCAAGACTGTTATGAGCATCCGCATTATCTGGCTCTGTCCTAATTACCTGTTGTAAAACATTAATTGCTGCTTCATACTGTTGATTATCTCCTAAAGCTACTCCCAAATTATATTTAGCTCTCGTCAAATCCGGTTGTAACTTCAAACATTCTTGATACTCAGCGATCGCTTCTACTAATTTACCTTCTTGATATAGCTGATTTCCTTTGACTAAATGAGTTTCTGATATTGCTATTTCTGAAGTTGGTTGTACTGTTTCTGCTAAAGCTTCATCAGGTAAAACATACGAACTAGCAAGTAAATTTTCGTTCCATTCAATAATTTCAGGAAAGCGAATATTCGGCAAAACTGCCACAGAAAATATTTCTTGAACTCCAGCTTCAAACCTTAAAAATGCCACAGTTTCTCCAGTTAAAATATTTACTACCCAAACCCCACAAATTCTTTCTTGAAGTTGAGTAATAGGCATTCCCGTAAAAACAGCAGTTTCTCTAACTTGAGACAAACCAATAAATGCTAAATTTCCCCAAAAATCTATACCACGAGTAAACCCAGGTAACTTAGCAATTGTTTCTAATTTTCTCTGGTTTAAATCAACTTTTGCCAGACTACCATTTCCCGATTCTAATAACCATAATTTTTCTTGATACCATCTGGGAGAATGGGGCATAGATAAACCCCGCATTAAAATTTCATTTGTTTCTATATCCATTAATATTCCACCATTAGCTTTATTTTTTCTCCACCCCGCTGAAGTATCAGTTTCTCCTAAAGCTGTGGCATATTTTGGCAGGTCATTTTTTAAACAAAGTCCATTCAAATGACAGCGGTCTGTTAAGTCATATCCAGTGATAAAAGGAGGTCGCCATCTAGGCACAAAACTATTAGGATGACCGAGGGTACATAGACAAGAAAAACGAGTATTAATAAACCATAATTCATCCTTTGCCCAAGCCATTTCGTGAATATCAATATCTCCAGTTATATGAATATTTCTTGGTAAATAACAAGCATCATGTTTACCTAGTGGTTCGATTTTTTCTGCTACTGCTGGAACGTTGCGAAAATCCCAAATTTGATAAGCAGTTCCCAGGGCAATTTTTTCGTGGTTTGCTGCTAACCCCATGGGTTTATTAAAGGTACGAAAATGAGTATTAATTACTCCATTATCGGCACGCAAAACAATTAATTTACCTGCTTGATAAGTGGAAACGACTAAAGATATGCCTAACTGGTCTAAAATTTGGGGGAAGTTATTTGTATGTACACTTCTTAATAAATAATTATCGGTATTAACAGGAGCATCAGTTTGATTATTCATTGTCAGGTGGTCTAAAAGTTAGGGTCAAAATAGGTATAACTATATTAAACAATAAAAATAACTCAGAATCCGGAGTCTTAACAAACTCCAGAGGAATTCGTATATAAAATTTGGTGATTTTTAATTTCTAGAACACTTAATACCAAGCTTGAAAAAATAATCCTACAAAAAAAGGCTGCAAATTATATCTAAAAATAACTTCTCCAATCCTAATAAGACCAATTTCGATTGTTTTTCCTTTTTTTCCCGATCTGTTTATTACTTATTCCTTTATTTGTGCTGAAATTCAAAGCAATATCTCTGTTGGAACAGGGTACTATGGTGGATAAGCTATAGTTGCTTCAACTTCAAAATATGTTCCGGAACAGTTTTCTATTTTTGGTGATTTATCGGAACAGGGTACTATGGTGGATAAGCTATAGTTGCTTCAACTTCAAAATATGTTCCGGAACAGTTTTCTATTTTTGGTGATTTATCGGAACAGGGTACTATGGTGGATAAGCTATAGTTGCTTCAACTTCAAAATATGTTCCGAAACAGTTTTCTATTTTTGGTGATTTATCGGAACAGGGTACTATGGTGGATTAGCTATAGTTGCTTCAACTTCAAAATATGTTCCGGAACAGTTTTTTATTTTTGGTGATTTATCGGAACAGGGTACTATGGTGGATAAGCTATAGTTGCTTCAACTTCAAAATATGTTCCGGAACAGTTTTCTATTTTTGGTGATTTAATTTGAGCTGCTGTTGGTGTTACAACTTTATCCAAAGCAAAGGCACTGGATCGCTGATATAACAAGATAACCAGGAAAATTCATAGTCATTACTTTTTTGTGCCTCAGAAAATGCTTCTGGAGTAATTGCAGACAAGTTTACTCCTGCTAGGTTTAACTTTTGAGTCTTCTTTTTATACTCACTATACCAGTACACAGGGGTAATGTGAATGACCACACCATTGCACGCAAGTTCCCAATGATTGTTATATGAGCGATGTTCTCTTGCTCTCTTCTTGTGCGCTCTACTACCCGGTCGAAAAACTTCTCCAGCAAAATTGTCAAATTTAGTATAACTGTGGCGCTTGAATTTTAAACTTGTATTTTTGTCTTTATTTGTCTTGATATATTCTTTGATTTTTGCTGCCGTTCCTTTGGGTGAGCAATTAGTCCAATCATATTTGAGATGAACATGAAGAAGTCGATCAGAATTATTAAATTCAGTTCCAAAATTGAAGAAGGAGACAGGAGACAGGAGACAGGAGACAGGAGACAGGAGGAAAATTACATGGGGATTCTCACTCCAAGTAATTTTGAACACCGTGTAGACGGTGGGGTATTAAACCCACAAAGAAAATGATAATTAGTTGTCGTGAAAAAGTATTCAGAAAATCTTTCAACACAACCTCAATTATAATCATAAGACGACACATAGTCTCTGTAGTCATAATCGCCAGTATAATTGCCCTTGTCATCTCTAACCGCTGAATTCAAGTCAACTATGCGGGTGCTGTTTTGATTGTAATATATCTCGCTTTCAAAAATAGTTGGGGAGGATCTTTGACCAGCCCCTTGGCTATGTCCAGTCATACCAAGAGGATGCATTATTTCATGTCGAAGCAATTGACGAACCTTACTCTTTAAATTGGGGTCATTGACGGAAAGTGTGGCCTTTTTGAAGTTGTAAGAAATAACTAAGTCTCCATTGTTAGGTATCTTAACAAAATTGCCCGTACCATCCTTCTGATAAACGCCGTGCCCATTATACCCTTTATTAATCCTTTTCCATGCTACAGTTGCAAGAAATTCAAGTCTGTTATCTCTAGTTATAAAAGTAGATTCAGGAGCACTAAATGCTGAGGCAAATGTTGGAGAATTTGCTTCAGTCTCATCGTCTGTTATATAAACACCAATTAAGGCATCAGAGGCTAGTTCATCCCCTAGTTCATTTAAAAATTCTTTAATGTATTCTTTGGCTTGATTATATTCAGGATTATCCCATCGACTTGGACTTTCAAATTCTACATTAAAAGTTACTGCAGAAGCTTGACTGGCAAATAGGATGATGCTACAAATCTGGCTGATGCCTAAAGCAAGTCTGATTTTCAACTGTTTGTGTTGTTTCATTTTTAAGTTACCATTATGATGTTTTTTTCTGTTTTTGGTGTCTTTATCTAATCTATTAATTGTAATTGTGTCCTAGTTGTACAACTGTATGAGATAACAATAGTTCATAAAAATATGGTCAAATATGACATATCCTTAATATTTGTTGAGATACTTTAGCTGGAACTGCTTGATAATCTGATTGAGTAGAGAGTGTTTTTTGCAGGTCATAATAGGAATTATTTGTCTTTTCAAAGGCTTTGTTGCACAAACAGACCGAATAAGGTAAAAATAACATTGCATGGCACAACAAACCTACACCAACGTAGATATGAGTAAGTCCAAGTCCAAGTCCAAGTCCAAGTATCGAGTCAGCAACTGGTCAGAGTATGATGATTCCTTAAAACAGAGAGGGAGTTTGACATTTTGGCTCAGTCCTGAAGTAATAGAGCAGTGGGTAAATCAACAGATAACTGGACGTAGGGGAGCATCTAATACTTATAGTGATGTAGCTATTGAACTAATGGTAACTCTCAGTAGTTTGTTCGGACTAGCAGGAAGACAGACAGAGGGGTTTGTAGAATCTATATTTGAGTTGATGCAACGCCGATTTACCTGTACCAGACCATAGCACTATCTCTCGTCGCTTGTCAAAACTGAATGTTCAACTGCCAGTGATACCAAGGAATGAAGCCATTCATCTGGTAGTAGACTCTACAGGGGTTAAAGTATATGGCGAAGGGGAATGGAAAACCAGGATTCATGGTGTGGGTAAACGCAGGACATGGCGCAAATTACATCTAGGTGTGAATGAGACCACGGGAGAGATTGTTACAGCAGTTGCCACAACTAATGATGTGAGTGACGACCAAGTATTTAGTGATCTATTAGATGGGGTAGAAGGGAAGATTACCCAAATATCGGGTGATGGAGCATACGATCAGTGCAAGTGCTATGAAAAAGCTAGTCAAAAAGGAGCTAAAATCACCATTCCGCCACGAAAAAATGCGGTGATTTGGCAACATGGTAACTGTAGAAGTACTCCCCATCCTAGAGACGAAAACTTGAGGCGCATTAGGCAAGTGGGACGAAAGAAATGGAAGCGTGAAAGTGGCTACCATCGACGCTCCCTATCTGAGACTACTATGTTTAGGCTGAAAGTGATATTTGGAGGCAAGTTGCGACGACGAAAATTCGACAATCAAGCCGTGGAGTTGTTCGTACAATGTGCCATGTTGAATCGTATGATTCAAACAGGTAAACCCAAAAGTTACAAAGTTGAAATCTAGTTAACTCTTCTAAGGGGAGTTTTCGCGATCGCTACTTTCATGCAACAAAGCCCTTTTCAAATATAAAAGACTGACGAACTAAATAATTAGAATAGTTATAGAGATTTTTAGACAAGAAACACAGTCGGTCAATTTCAGGATAAAACCGATGATTTTTTGTATGGGATATGTCTCTCAACTAATCTCATAAATCAAGGGGTTAAAATTATATTAGGATTCGAGGATTTCGGAATTTTGATGATTATTTAGTCTGAAACTCAAGTGCCAATTTCATTATACTATTAAACCTTTAGCCTTGGAGTTATTAAATTTTGTCAAATATTTAGTAGCTCTTTTGTATAAATCAACGAAGATATTTGACATCACTTGACTATATTTATGTATAACTTTTATTATACCACAAATCACGGAATTATGCTACAGATATTGGATGTTTATCAGTTTCTCTGAATAGTTCTAATTCACGAATTAGCAGCATCAATAAGAGAGCAGAGCGATCGCTCTACTATCCTGACTCTTGACTCTTCCCTCCTAACTTATGACCCATAACATCTATAAATATCCACAATGTCCTAAAATCAATAAAGTTTATTCTAAATTAGGGACATACCAGTGGCCAAATCAACAGAATCTAATACACAAACTCTCTCCCGCACCCCTTTATATGACCTATGCAGCGAACTCAAGGCCAGAATGGTAGAATTTTCTGGGTGGGAAATGCCAGTACAATACACTAGCATCAGCACTGAACATGAGGCAGTACGTACAAAAGCAGGAATGTTCGATATTTCCCACATGGGCAAGTTTATCGCTCAAGGTCACGATCTAATTGAGAAAATCCAATATTTAGTACCTTCCGACTTAAGCAGTTTAGAACCTGGTAGAGCGCAATATACTGTCTTATTAAACTCACAGGGAGGCATTATTGATGACTTCATTTTCTATCGTCAAAGTGATGACCCCCTCACCAACGAAGCACGGGGTTTTATGATTGTTAATGCTGCTACTAAAGCTAATGATAAAGCTTGGATATTAAGTCATCTAGAAGCTAGTGGTGTTAAATTTCAAGATATATCTGACGAAAAAGTGTTATTAGCTGTTCAAGGTCCGGAAGCAGAATCTTATGTGCAGCAGTTTGTCAAAGAAAATTTGGCAGCAATTGGATTTTTCGGGCATTCAGATATTACTGTATTGGAGCAACCTGGTTTTATTGCTAGAACTGGTTACACTGGGGAAGATGGGTTTGAAATTATGGTAGATCCCTCCGTGGGTGTGGAGTTATGGCGCAATTTGTTGAATGCTGGCGTTACTCCCTGCGGTTTGGGAGCAAGAGATACTCTACGTTTAGAAGCAGCAATGGCACTTTACGGTCAAGATATTGATACTGAGACTACTCCTCTGGAAGCGGGTTTAAGTTGGTTAGTTCATCTGGATAAAAAGGGTGAATTTATTGGTCGTCAAGTATTGGAAACACAAAAGTCGGAAGGAGTTTCAAAACGTTTAGTGGGTTTGGAAATGCTCGATCGCTCTATTGCTCGTCATGGTTATCCTGTTTTAAGTGATGGCAAAGTGGTAGGGGAAATTACCAGCGGAACTAAGTCTCCTACTTTAGGGAAAGCGATCGCTCTAGCTTATGTACCTAAAAAATTAGCTAAGGTAGGTCAAAAATTGGAAGTAGAAGTTAGGGGTAAAAATTATGCAGCTATTGTTGTTAAGCGACCCTTTTATAGAAAGAATAGGGAACAGGGAATAGGGAACAGGGAATAGGGAAAAATTACAACTATATTTGGTAGTCCTGCATGGGTTTTGGTGAAGATATATATTTTTTAATTTCTCCCATACTCCCCATCTCCCCATCTCCCCATCTCCCCACACTCTCTCTACCATTACTATGCACCACCACCCTATATTTATTAGTAGTGTAGTGGCGTGTCTAAACTAAAATTGTGGCTTAGGAGCGAGCAACCAGCGAAGACCTCTCCCCCAACCCCTCTCCTGCTCCGAGAGGGGAGATATCCCCCCAACGCTAGTAGGGAAGGGGGTTGGGGGGTTAGGTTTTTTCACCCACATTTTCAGGCTAGACACGCTAGTAGTAGACTGACACATCTTCAATGGTGCAATAGGTGTAGGTTGGGTTGAGGGACGTTAGCGTCAGCTTATCCGTAGGATAAACCCAACAACAATCTTTCTCCCCTACTCCCCTACTCCCCTGCTGGGAGGGGCGCGCGGGTGGGTCCCCTACTTCCCTACTCCCCTACCCCCTAATGCACAGTTTTAGCTGTATCAGTCCAGTAGGGTGCATGAGGCGCAACCATGTAAATGTGGTTGTACTTCAAAACGTAAAATTGCGCCGTAACGCACCATCTTATGATATGAGTTAAAACTTAAAAGTCAATAAGTAATAGTATGTAGTAGAGTGATATCAAATCCGTTTAATTGGACATAAAAAAAATCTTCAATCGTCATAACTACCCTCATCTTTGTAATTCTTTCTGCTCCTGACTCCTGTCTCCTGACTCCTGAGGACTCCTAACTTAACCATTCTATGGCTGTTTAACCGGATTTGATATGACACAACTCAAATGGTGCGTTACGACGGATTGTTAAATGTTTTCGCAGTCTAAATTTTAACCGTCTAACGCACCCTACAACTCCTAATCCCTACTCCCTACTCCCTACTCCCTATTCTCTAAAACTCAAAATGAAACATCAAGAATTACCAATTATTGGCTGGCGGGAATGGATAAAATTACCGGAAATTGGCATTACTAAAATCAAGGCAAAAATCGATACTGGCGCTCGTACTTCTAGTTTACACGCTTTTGATATTGAGACCTTTGAAATTGATCATAAACCAAGAGTAAGATTTAAAATTCATCCTAAACAACGAGATACGAATCAAACGGTAATTGCTGAAGCACAATTAATAGATGAACGTCATGTTCGTAGTTCTAGCGGAACAGCAGAATTACGTCCTGTCATTTTAACTGAAGTAAATTTAATGAACAAAAAATGGCAAATTGAGCTAACATTAACTAATCGGGAGTTAATGGGATTTAGAATGTTATTAGGGCGACAAGCAGTGCGAGAATTTTTCTTGATTGACCCAGGCAAATCCTATTTAGATAAAAACCCAATAAATAGTCAAAAATAAGAGGAAAAAATTGTAGAAAACAACAAAATGAAAATCGCTATTTTATCCACTGACCCAACTCTTTATTCAACTAAAAAATTGCTAGAGGCAGGGAAAAAAAAAGGTCACAAAGTGCAAGTTATTGATTACTTGCGGTGTTATATGAATATTACTTCAATGAAGCCTCAAGTGATTTATATGGGTGAACCTTTGGAAGGATTTGATGCTATAATTCCTCGCATTGGTGCTTCTAAAACATTTTATGGAACGGCTGTAGTTAGACAGTTTGAAATGATGGGAGTGTTTACCCCAAATCCTTCTCAAGGCATTTCTCGGTCTCGTGATAAATTACATTGTTTGCAATTATTAGCTAGAGAAGGAATTGGATTACCTGTAACTGGGTTTGCTCATTCCACTAAAGATATTGATGGTTTAATTAATATCGTGGGAGGTGCTCCTTTGGTCATTAAACTATTAGAAGGAACTCAAGGAATAGGAGTAGTTTTAACAGAAACTTATCAAGCTGCTAAGTCAGTTATTGAAGCTTTTCGTGGCTTGGATGCTAATATTTTAGTGCAAGAATTTATTAAAGAAGCAGGTGGTGCAGACTTGCGATGTTTTGTAGTAGGAGATAGAGTAATAGCAGCTATGAAAAGACAGGGAGCTGAGGGAGAATTTCGCTCAAATTTGCATCGAGGTGGTAAAGCAGAAAAAATTAAATTAACTCCTGAAGAACGTTCAACTGCTGTGCGTTCAGCTAAAGCAATGGGGTTGAGAGTTGCTGGAGTAGATTTGTTACGCTCTAATCATGGCCCAGTGGTAATGGAAGTGAATTCTTCTCCCGGTTTAGAAGGAATAGAAGCAGCTACAGGAGTAGATGTTTCTGGCAAGATAATTGAGTTTTTAGAGAAGAATGCAGAAAAAGATCAAGTGCGCGATCGCATTGAAGATTGACAAGCTGTAGTTATATTATGTCCGGATAATTAGCGACCGTAAAGTTATTAGGTGGTAGGTTTCAACAATTAATAATTAATAATTAATAATTAGGGTTTGCTGAAAAAGTCTTTTGGCAGGGGTAGGAGTCAGAACTCAGGAGTTATAACTCAGGAGTAATGGGAAATTTAGAGGAGGTAGAGGGATTTTCATTGTCATACCTCCAAAGATAATATAATTGACATTTTAAAACCGTTTTTTGTACTTTAACTCTGAGAAAATTAAGCTAATAGATGTACCGTTAGAAGTATCAAAAGTAATAGTTCCATTTAACTGTTTCGCCAAAAGACGGACGAGTTTTAGGTCTAGAGAGTTAGAAGTTTCCTAATTAACTTTTGAAGGTATTCCAATACCATTATCACATACTTCAAAGACTAATTTTTGATTAACATCTTTAAACATCGCAATCTGAACCTTTCCTACTCTTTGGTCAGGAAAACCATGTTTAAAAGCATTCATTCAGAAGTTCATTAATCAGTAATCCACTTCGCAAAGACTTTGTGCAGAATGGAATGCTCCCTGACCTAGAACGTCGCCAACGTAGCACTCCTCCAGTGCCCAGAAAACTAGATGGCTCATCTCATGGTCATGATTGTAGCATGAGCCTCCATCTGGTCATGTGCGATGGACACTCACTTTGCTCGTTTCGCAGCTAAAACGACGTGGAATAGTTACCGAAATCAGTAGAGAAACAATAGGTCAGAGTTTAAAAAAAACCAACTGCGGCCTGGGAAGAAACAACGATATTGCATCCTGGGAAAAGACAGCGCCCGCTTTGTAGCTCAAATGGAAGTACTTCTAGATGTCTACATAGCTGAACACTCTGATGATCAACCATTAATTTGTATGGATGAAGCAGTCTTGGAATTAAAAGGGGATGTTAAACAATTAATTCCTATTCAACTAGGTCACGATGCGTTCATAGGATTATCACTATGAACGCAATGATACTAGAGCTATATTTCTATTTTTAGACCCGATTCGCGGTTGGCGACGAGTTAAAAGCTATGAACATAGGACTCGTATTGAGTGGGCAAAAGAGATACGTCATCTACTATTAGTGGGTAGTCCTAAAAAAGTAATGATGTCTGCAATCAGGCATTGTAGTGATCAATAAACATCCAAATCGCTCCGATATGATTTTCTAGTTTCTGGCAACAGGATAGTGCTGTGCTCACTAATCGCGATACTCCTTGTCTGATCGTACAGTTGAACCTTTCAATATAGCTTGTCTGACCCGTTTGTTGGCCCACTGCTCCATGTCTTTTGCTCGGGACTACCTGTTCATCTGCCTGCCAAAAATCTGTGTAGACTATTGCACACTGGCGATCTACCCCTGGTAGAGAAGACCACAGTTCCTTGGCTGCTTCCCGATCTGGTTTACCGATATCAACCCCAACAATCTGCCGCCTTTCCTGATCCAGTCCTACCCAAACCCACTGCTGATTTCCTTTGTTGTCTACAAACGACCACATCTCCAATGCTGGCAACGTTAACTTCCCTTTTTTTTTTGGGATGTTTTCACCAGTGGAGGAACCTCTGCATATTTGGCAAGTACATGATCTTGAAGCCATTTTTCAGACAGTTGAGCCACCCGAGCAATGGCAGTCAGAGAAATGCGTTCCAGCAGCATCGGGTCAATCCCAGCTTGAGTCTGTTCAGAAATGGTATTTTGAGTGGGATGCTCAATCAACTGGCGACCACAGTGGTGGCATTTGAAGGGTTGTTTACCCTTGTGGAGCTGGCCATTTTTGACAACGGGTTGACCGTGACATTGAGGGCAGTTGGGCATAGTGGTAACTATGGTTGACTATTTTCCTCATTTTACTCCACATATTATTACTTTTACAGGACTACCCTATTAGTGGACTATCCAAATGCACGCAAGGTCAAGTTAGTCTGCGACAATCTTAACACTGATCATATTGGTTCTTTGTATCAAGCGTTTCCTGCATCAGAAGCTGATCAATTAGCTCGACACCTTGAAATTCACCATACCCCACGCAATGGTAGTTGGCTAAATATCGCAGAAATAGAATTAAGCGTACTTCCTTCATCAACAATGTCTCGATCGCCGGATTCGGAGCGTTCGCGGTAGCGTTGCGTCAGCAAATCGCATACTAGAGCAAGAACTTCGAGCATGGCAGGATGAACGCAATGCTTCTCAAGCTAAGGTTCATTGGCGCTTTTCTACTGCTGATGCTAGGGTCAAGCTACATCATCTTTACCCACAATTTTAGTCTAGACGCGCTAGTAAGAGTAGAAGGGATTATGCAGGTAATGGGAGCATTAAATATGTATCAACAAGAAACGTACATAGATCCACAACCAACGGTACAAGTTTATGAGACTAAGTGGGTGAGAGCTTCTAATAGTGGGATTTTGAGACTATATGTCAAACTAGGTCAGAAAGTTACTAAGAAGCAAGTTTTAGGTATAATTTCAGATGCTTTTGGAGAAAAAAAATACTACTGTTAATGCTTCCTGTGCAGGAATAGTTATCGGTAGTTTACAAAATCCTCTGGTTAATCAAGGTGATGCGATCGTGCATATTGCTGTTTGATCTGCGAGGAACTCTCAAAAAGCTTAAAAAGCATATTCAAATCAAGTCTGATAGCATCAGTATTGTAAGGGAAAGTAAGAAGGAAGAAGGAAAAGAGAAGAAGGCTTAAAAGGCTGAAAAAAAACTTAAATTTCCTGTAGATATTCACCCTTAGATTTACACAAACGATACCAACGGACTCGATCTCCCCATCTCCCCATCTCCCCACACTCCCCATATCCCCACCCACTACAAGCTTTTAACTTCCCTGGCGGGAAGTCCCGCGCTCTCCCGAAGGGGAGCGGAGGGATGGGAAAGCTAGGGCCAATAGTCGGATACCTCCACAAATAAAACCTTCCTATACCCTTGACAAGCTAGGAGGTATGCATGTTATTATCAACGTCAACACAGGGGGAGGACATCACCTCACACGAAACAGCGGTCATTTTTTTCATGACTGAAGAATCCCGCGTTGTCGCGCTATGCGCAACGTCGGGAGTATGTCAAAATTAGATAACCAACTTTTAACTACTCTAGAAAATACTTTAGCTAGTCCAGAGCAGATCGCAAGTCGGTTAACTAATATCAGTGATTCTTCTCTTATCTAATTGCTAGATCAAGTGGTTTTCTAGGGGACATAATCTATAAAAATAGGGCACATAAATATTATTGTGCCCCAGCATTTCCTAAAATAATTGTAGGGATGCTCCTTGGAATGTTCTTACATTCTTTTTCACAGATATCTAATTTCAAAACTTGAAACTTTTCTCTACCTAAAACTTAATCAAAATTCGACCGCTTCTTATAGTTACCGGATACTGTTGCAAGGTCATTTCTGGAGCAGTCAAACATTGTCCGGTTGCTAAGTTATATTTAAAGTTATGAAATGGGCAAGTGAGAATACCTTCTATTACTTCTCCTTCATCTAAAGGTTTGGCTAAATGACTACAACTATTACGATAGGCAATAACATCATTACCCACACGAGTCAAAATTAATTTCAACCCATCCATATCAACAGCTAAAATACCACCTTTCGGTATCTGGTCAATATTTGCTAAAGCAACCCAACCTGTTTCCTCTTGTGCAACAAAGGGACTCGCAATAGTATTGCTTGCTTTTCCAGTAACTGGAGTATTGACCGAAACTACATTTTTGATTTCCGGACAGTGGGTTTTAATTGCCTGCTCGACTCCATCTTTCATGGTTAAGGTTGAAGCAGGACAATTACTACAGTTTCCCACTAATTTTACTTCCACGGTATCCGGTAGTTTTATGGCAAGTAATTCCACATTGCCATTATGACTTTGCAGACCGGGACGCACTTCATCTAATGCCTGTTGAACCCTGATTTCTAGAGAAGGCGTAGGTGGTTTAATTAATTCGTGGTAACGCAGTAGACTATAAACTACTTCATCTTGCACTGCCTGACGCAATGCTGGCATAGATTCCTGTTTAACACTACGAATTAATCGGGTTAAAGCTTCTTTGTGTAATGCTTCTATGGAATTTTTCAACCCTTCAACCACTACTTTTTGATTTTCATCCCAATGAGCGATCGCCTGCTCAAAATGATTAATATCAGATACTAGAGATTCTAGACTCACAGACTCTTGCAAGGGAAGTTTGGCTTGAGTCATTTTTATTATTTTCTTCCTATTGCAACTTCAAATCTTTCAGCAAAAATGGCATAGAGATTCCAGTTGCCAAACTAGAAATAATAATTGGAAACAATAGTGTTGTTCCCATTTGTGCCATTACTATTAGTAATAGAGCACCAAAAGAAGTACCTATGGCTACTTGTTTGAAAAAATAAAATGGATTTCGTAGTAGTTTTCCTTTGAATAATAATTTGGTACTAAACCAACCGACTTCTAGCATAATTGTTTCTCCTTTTTTCAACTGTTAGTTACTGTAGGGTTGCACGAATATATTCATTTATATTCATTGCATGGTTTGAAGTTTGTAACAAATACTCAAACATTTAGGTAGTGGTGCATTGTAATGGTGGTCTATTTTAATTATTTTTCAAGGACAAAAGCAGTGGAAGCATCTTGCTCCCTTGCTCGTATCTTGCTCCCATGAAGCACCATTGTTCATCCCCATCTACCATTACACAAGTAGGACTACCTGATTGTCAAACCTGTCGTTGCCAACAACTAAAATCTTTTCAAAGATTTACAAATATGATGCAGCAGATTTGATATACGAATCCATTAGCGAGGGAGACGCTCAACATCTGTGCATCTTACCTAAATCAATGTCTTGCTGCTTCATAAAACCGATATAAAACGTCTCTCTTGGTGCGCGTTCCCTCTCTTGGTCAGCATTCCCTCTCTTGGTCGGCATTCCCTTGCGTCTGACGCCGACGCGGGTTCCGACCGCAAGCGAGCTGGCGTCGTCGCGGGGTCTGACCGCTTGCGTCTTGCGCCGACGCGGGGTCGCACCGCATAATTAGTGACATTTTAATGTTTACTTCCTGCTTTCCTACGGAATGCTATGCAAACAACTGAGACCGTTGGCGGTTACTCATACACAGGCATTGACGGTCAAGCGGACCGCATTTTTTAAATTAATACTCGCATTCAGATCGCGGTCTATAGATATCCCACACTCAGGGCAGTCAAAGCTCCTAAACAAATTTTAAAATTGCCAAGCCAACAATAACTGCCGGAATCACACCAGCAGGGCCAAACAATCCACCAATCATGGCAGCTAGACTATAACCTAAATCTTTTCCTGCCAACCATATTCCACCAATAGCACCAGCAATAATCGAAATTCCGCTAGCAACTCCTAGCCAGAATATGGCTGTTAGTATTGTAATTTCTCCAGTAACTAAGTTACTGATAAAAATTTGAAAGCCTGGTATAGCTTCCAAGTCTGTAATCAGAGTACTGACAACGGTAATTAGACCGCTCATTTTGTTTATCCTCCTATCTAGTAGTAACTGCTGAGTCAAAATCAAAAAGTGATAGTTCGCTTTCTACTGCTGCTAATGCTTCGGAAACTATTGTTGCTCTTTCTACTTGGCTATACTGACAAAAAATTGCTTGAGCTTCTTCATAGAGCATTTTTGCCTGGAGTAGATTTTGCTGATTTCCTGTTTCTGGATGTTTTGGATTATCTGGTAAGTTGTATAGCAGGTTGGCTTTATTAGAGATAGTGGCTGCATACTCTAATGGTGTATCTTTTGCTGTACGGACTTTCAAGGCTTCATTGTATGCAGTCAATGCCCGCAAATTATTGTCTATCGGATGCAGACTGGGGAGGTATTGTAAAGCATTGGCCAGGTTGTTCTGCAACATCGCGTATTCGTTGGGATGTTCGATGAGGTTAACTACCTTTAATGCTTCCTCAAATGATTGTACTGCCATTGCTTGTCGCATACCCTCTCTTTCTGGAGATAGGGTCATCGAGAGATAAGCGATCGCGATGTTATTCTGCAATATGGCATATTCTTGTGGGTGTTTATCTGCGGTAAATATTAGTAACCCCCGCTGATATGCTTCTATTACCTGTTTCATTGTTGCCAAGTTAAAACTAACTAATGCTTGTAATACCAAGCCTAAATTCATTTCTGCTTCTGCAACTTCTTCAGGTATTCCTTCTTCCCTTAATATTTCTAGGGCAGTTTCATAAGCTTCTCTTGCCTCTAGCAATAGATCGGGTCCTTCTCCTGGCATAGCTCTTAAGGCTGTTGCCATTCCTACCAATGCTCTTGCTTGCAGCAGAGGATAATCGTTGCTGGATAATTCTATAGCTTGTTGATATAGGCCAATAGCATTATCCAGTTGTTTAGGGTCTTTTGGTTTTTGTTGCAACCCATTTGCCATTTCTATCAGCATCTGAATTTTTTCTGAAACATTTGCTGATTCAGATTCAATGGCATTCAGTGCTGCTCTAACAGAGGTATCACTAATAGTTTGAAGCACAATTTTTAATAAATTAGTATTTTCAACGAAAATATGTTGTTTTTGTGATGATTATCCAAGTCTAACTTTCAAGTTATTTTTATTTTATCAATATACTTAATTACCCTCTTATTGTTTATACTCTTTTTATATTTTCACCGAATTTGAGTAATATTATCGATCGCATACTACGCTAAATCCGGCGATCGACATAACCAATATTTATCATTTTCTTTGTGGGTTTAATACCCCACCGTCAACTGGAGTGTTCACGCATTACTTGGGGGAGCGTAGACGCGGAGCGGCAGGTCGTTGACTATCCCCATGTAATTTTCCTCCTGTCTCCTGTCTCCTGTCTCCTGTCTCCTGTCTCCTTCTTCAAGAAGGTAAGGAACCAAACTTTTGGGGAGACGGGTGGCAATATCCGCATCGGGGCAAAGGAAATATCCTGTTTTTAGCAGAGAGCTTGTTTGTAAAATCCCAAATATGACTACTATAACTTTGAATAAGGGTAACTACTTTTACGATTCTGAAAGCGCAAGATTCTGTTATTTAGAATATTACCATCTTGGATTTCAATGGCTTTATCAATAGTCATGTTCTTTTGCCATGCTTCTTTTCCTCCCATAACAACATTAATAAAAGGGATAATGCACTGGCTAATTTCATAAGTAGAGGAATTCCAGAGATATGTGGGAGTATGATCTACAGCGTAATATGTAATACCTCGATTCATTTGAACTGTGGGTTTTTCAAATGAGTTAGGAACAGCAAAGCTAAAGCCCATTTTATAATCGCAACTTACATCTATTATCAGAGTTCCTTCTTTGATAAGTTCGAGTTCACCATCCGTAAAATACATGATTGGATAATCTGTATCTTGCAAAGTGCAATTAACAATAATGTCATAACTAGCCAATTCTTCAGCAATACTTTTAGTTTTGCCATTACTCTCTTTGACCACAACTTCTGTAGAACCAGACTTATACCTCATAAACTGTTTAATGCGACTCGAAGAAATGGGCGCAGATACAGTATAAGGTGAACGTTGACTATAAATGTATATATCATGGAATCCTTGTCCTAATAGAGCTTGTAGAGCGCCTTTAGCTGTTGAACCAAAACTCAAAATGGCGACTTTTCGTGGAGGGCCATAGTAACCTGTTAATCCTGCAAGTTGAAGTGCATGAAGAACACTGCAATATCCAGCTATTTCATTATTTTTATGAAAAATATGGATACCTTTACTCTCGTTTAATTTCCAAGTAAACATAGCTTCATTTGAAATAAAAGTCATTTTCTTGTCAATACCTACTTGAGTAATAGACTCTCCTTGTACGCAATGAGTCCAACCCCAGAGAATTTGACCTTCCTGAAAGTAAATAAAGTCCTTCTGTGTAGGTTTAAGTAAAAGGATTATATCGCACTTCTTAAACAATTCTTCACGACTCATTATCCCTGCAAATAATACTTCTAACTTTTTTTTACTGACGTTAAATCTATCTCCATACCCATTTTCAATAAAAATTCTCTTCCGTAGATGTTCATCAATTCGCTCAAAATGAGATGGAAAAATTGGAACTCTAAATTCATTTTCTTTATTAGAAGTGCCAACTATTCCCATGGTCAATTGATTCTCTAACATGACTTTATTCTATCTATTATTACAATTTTCTATCTATTATTACAATTTTTGACGTTGGTAAATAGAAAGATTAATTGAACGCGCCAAATAAAATTGGTATTAATGACCGTTAATTTGTTGACAATAACCTTTTTTTATGATATATAATTAGATGTAATTAAGTTAATTCAGCAGATATAAAAAACAGAAATTTCCGACAATATTCAGGAGTATTAAATAGAAACTATGAACGACCAATATCAAAAGCTAGCCCAATTTTATGACGATATTGTTCAAAATTGTTCAAAAGTACAGGAACTACCATGAAATTGCTGGCGAACTGGCTGAAGTGATCGGAGATGCTAGAGATTTATTAGATATCGGAATAGGTACTGGGTTAATTGTAGAATATTTATTGGACATTGAACCCGCTTACAACATTACCGGACTAGAAACAAAAATCTGTTGCACAGTTTTAGGTGGGTAACACCACTACCAAATAATAGCTAACTCCTGACTCCCGATCTTAATACAGATGTTCTATTGAATACGAATTTAAAAATTTATGCTATTCAAATCCTTTCTTTACTTCTAACTACTAAATCCTGAATTCTGACTCCTGACTTCCCCTCCTGGGAGGGACCCGCGGGTGGGTTGACTCCTGACTCCTTAGCTATACGATAAACATCCCAGTCAACCTAAACAAGCAGCTAAATCTTCATCCGGAGTAGCGATCGCCTGTAAATTATACTTTTGGCTCAACAACTGGAACACATTGGGCGAAATAAATGCAGGTAAAGTTGGCCCCAACCGAATATCCTGAATTCCCAAATATAACAAAGTCAACAATACAGCTACCGCCTTCTGCTCATACCAAGACAAAATCATCGACAACGGCAACTCGTTCACACCCATATTAAACGCTTTTGCCAAACCTACAGCAATTTGAATAGCTGAATAAGCATCATTACATTGACCAACATCCATCAACCGAGGAATTTCCCCAATCATACCCATTTCTCGATCGAAAAAGCGGAATTTACCACAAGCAAGGGTCAAAACCACACAATCTTCTGGAACCTTTTCCACAAACTCCGTATAATAATTGCGGTCAGGTTTTGCTCCATCGCAACCACCGACTAAAAAGAAATGACGAATTTTTCCTTGCTTGACCGCCTCTACTACAGTATCAGCAACATTCAACACTGTATTCCGAGCAAAACCAACCATTACCTGTTTTGGTTCTCCATCTTCAGTAAACCCAGGCATCGACAACGCCTTTTGAATTACAGAAGTAAAATCAGGCATACCATCTGTTGTCGCATCTAAATGAGTCATTCCGGGATATCCCACCGGACCAATACTAAACAACTTATCCTCATAATTTTCATGGGGAGGCATCAAACAATTAGTTGTCACAATAACTGGACCAGGGAACTTAGCAAAATCCTTAGTCTGATTCTGCCAAGCGGTGCCATAATGACCGTAGAAGTGAGAATATTGTTGCTTCAAAAGCGGATAACCGTGGGCAGGTAAAAGTTCTCCATGAGTGTAGACGGTAATGCCAGTATTCGCAGTTTGTTTTAAGATTTCTGCGAGTTGTCTAATATCGTGACCGGAAACTAAAATTGCTTTTCCTGTCCGGGGGTTCAACGGTACGGTAGTGGGAACAGGATGACCATAGGTTTTAGTATGACCTGCATCTAAAAGTTCCATTGTTTTGAGATTAATTTCTCCCACTTTCAATGCTAGGTTTACCCAGTCATTAAGGGTCAGGTTTTGGTTATCCAGGGCAACTAATGCTTCGGCGATGAAGTCATAAATTTTTTCATCCTCTTCTCCCAACTCCTGAGCATGGAAATTGTAGGAAGCAACACCTTTAATGCCATAAATAACGGTGAGTTTGAGGGAGAATATATCAACATTACTGCCAGAGTGGGTAATAAATTTCAGGGAAGCATTTTCGCCTTGAAGGGATAAGCTTTCAGTATAGTCTGGTTGGTAGTTAGCTAAAGCAGACCATTGAATAGATGTATTAGTTTTTTGGATTTTGGTTTTCAGGTTTTCCCGGTGAGCGATCGCCTGCTTGATATATTCAGCAAAGCTTTTTTTGTTAAAGTTAACATTTGTCATTGTGGCAAATATTGACTCACAGATGAAAACGTCTATTTCTCTAGTGGGAATGTTTAATTCTTTTGCTCGGAGTCTGACTTCTGCCAACCCACGCAAGCAGTAAACCAATAAATCTTGTATGGCGTTGAGTTCTGGACTTTTGCCACAAGATCCCCACTGATGACATCCTTGTCCACTGGCAGTTTGTTCGCATTGTTCGCAAAACATAGACATAATTTTTTTCTCCTATTTGGTGTTCTTTACTGTAGTTTCGTTTCGGTGCGTTACGCTACCGCTAACACACCCTACTGGACTACTGGACTGACACACTTTAAATGTTGCATTAGATGGGATATGGGGGGATGGGGGATGAGGGGATCAAGACACCTAGAAACAAAAATCTATTGCACAGTTTTAGCTGTGTCAGTCTACTACTGACTAGCTGTATTGACTAGCTATAAACTATTATATTTCTTCAAAGGACTTAATTTCATTAAAACTTAATATTTCTATATACAACAAAATCAAGTTCGATGGATGTATTTTAATAGTAAAAAAATCAGAATAAATAACCGATTTCAACTATTAATATTCCCAAGATATCGAACTTGATTTAGTATTTTACAGCAGTTTCCGAAGCTATGATGTACGGTTGTTTTTATTCTTTTCTGTTCCCTGTTCCCTGTTCCCTGTTCCCTGTTCCCTTAAACCTAAAATTTTGTACCTCATAACAACGGGAAACGCTGTATATTCAAACTTTTGCTGTTTGAGACATTTGTGAATTACGCTCAAAGCTAATCATATTAGCAATAGATTCTGGTAATTCCTGCAAATCATCTGTATCTTGAGAACCACTTAAAGGAGAGACAAAAGTATAACAAGGGTCACATTCACCCGTATCATAAACCTGAAGAATCCAATAATCAGGATATCCTTCTATTGCTACTTCCACAATATACCAATTAGGCTCTTGTTTCGTATTTCTAATAGTAAACCACTCTTGTTCTGCCTGGGGAATTTCCCAATCATTCCCCAAAAAATTAATGGCTAATTTTTCTGCTTCTGTCTGAGAAAACATAACATTAACTATCTACATGATCTTTATCAAAATAATATGGGTCGCGCAACCCCGCTTTTTAAAGCGAAATATTTTTGGAGCGAAGCTCAAATCCCCTATTTCCCCTCCTGGGAGGGGCGGGGGTGGGTTGGGTTAGGGGTGGGTTAACTTCTGACTTCGTTAACCCTTATGGGTTTAATACCCCACCGTCACCAGGGGTGCAAATGCGGTTGGTAGGGTGAGAATACCCATCAACTCCATTCTCCTGACTCCATTCTCCTGACTCCTGACTCCTGACTCCTTCTTCAATGAGCAGGTGTTGTAGCAGCTTCAGGGTCAGGATATAATCCTAATTGTTTAGCTAATTCACGAGCAAGATGGAATAAAAACTTAGCTCCATCTTGATTGCCATGATGAATTTGTGCTTGACCAACTTGCATTAAAACTGACACAAAACCAGCATCAACTAATTCAATATTTTCATCTAAAACATCAGGCTCTTTTCCATTAGGACATTGCACTAATTTATCAATTAATTCATAATATTGTTCTGTTCTTTGTTCGTCCATGATAATTTCCTTGTGTTAAGTTTGTGCTAAGTTTAAGGAAGAAGAAAAAGGTCAGATAGGAAGAAAGTAAAAATACAAATCTCCAACTCCTAATTCTCAACTTCCAGCTATTAATAACTAAGTAGAGTAGATAGGGAAAAATCTTTGTATATTTACTACTCAGTTATATTTTCTGTTCTGTGTTTCCTAATGCCAAAATGTTAAATTCATTTTGGGCGTTGGTGATTTGAGGTATGATGTCTTGTCCGGATAAGAGCGCAAACAAAAAACTTTCTCCCTCTACTACTCTTTCTTCTTCTTTCTTTCCTTCTGACTCCTGACTCCTAAATAATTAAGATTAATATCATACCCTAATTTACCAACGCCAAAGTTGATATAAGTTCTTGAAAAACCTTCTCAGCAGAACGCTGAACTACAAAAGAAAGTTCTAGACCAAAATCCAAATTTTCAGCTTCTATTAAATAGACAATTACATCTTCAGGAAAATCCTCCCGAAAGATTTTTCGACCCACCGCTAGAGCGTTATCCCAACGAAAATCATGCAAACTATAACTAGGTTCTGGCAGTGCTTCCAACTCCGAACTAGGAACTTTAAATATTGCACCTGGTTCAGAACCGGTAGCACTAGCATCCAGAATAATTAATTGCTGAGTTCCTCGTGCCTGAAACATCACTTCCATTCCCGCAGTACCGCAGTCATAAACCCGGACATTTGGATGAGGATGTTCAGTCAGATATTGCTGCAAGCGTTGAGCAATAATTACTCCTACCCCATCATCACTACGGTTAAGATTACCGCAACCAATAATTGTCAACATTATTTATTTGTTAAGTGGGGTATTAGATGTGCTGAAAAGTAGATTTTGTCTAGCTTATTAACTTTACGTCCTCAACACTAACCCATTTTTTCAACCGTTTTTGTAACCTAGTAACATATATTTGAAGTTAGAAGTCAGAATTCAAAAGTCAAAAGTCAGAAGTTAAGTTATTGTTGTGAGTGAGGCAAGAGAATTTGATAATTTTGGCGATCGCTCTGTCTACTAAATATATTGGGAGGCAAACAGTAGCATTAAATTGTTAAAAAGATAATTATTATAAGAAAAACTTTAGATTCCGAATATATTTATCGCTCAATACTCAAGCTAACTTTTGTAGTGTTTTGCCAAGGTCTCTGAAGGCAACTCCCCAAACATAGCTTTGTAATCTTTAGTAAAATGACTTCGATGGTAGAACCCAAATTGACTGGCGAGGGTAGCGATCGTACAACTTTCTGGATCGCTTGCTTTTAGGTGTTGTCGCACTGCATTGAGTCTTCGTACCTTGAGATAACGCATGGGACTCATGCCAAATAAGTCCTGAAAACCATAAGATAAAGCAGAACTGCTAGACTCTAAATTTTCAGCTAGCTGTTTCAAGGTTAGGGGTTTTTGTAAGTACCCTAACATTTTTTTCTCTGCTTGAGTAATCAACTTTCCTCTTCGAGAAGGTTTCATGAAATTCTTGGAATTGCACTTAATGGGAATATGACTAATTAACAAAGGAAGGAAATCATCAGCAACGAGTTTCTCAATATCAGGTTTTTGTAACCAATTTGGTTTGTGTACTGCTAACCAAAATAGTTGTTTCAGGTAATCTTTAATTTCTTTCATCCCAGTTGGTAATAAATTCACATGATTTTTACTCAGCAAATTATCGTCTATATCGTCGCGTTGTAGTTTGTCTGCATAAGTATCAAAAGTTTTGACAGGGATATGAATCTCTATTATCGCTCCACCTTGAGAAACTAATAAATCTGCTTCCATTTTATTGAAACCAAAAAGAGTCCTTTGAGGATTGACAAGGTGACGGTAGGAGTAAATTTCTCCTTCATTCTCAAACCAGGCGATAGAAAAACAAAAGTATTCTTTCAATTCCTCACCAAAAGATTGAGTCCCTTGATTTGTTTGACAATATATGAAATATATTTCACCAACCTGAATTGAGAAAAAACTAGCTTGAAGAGAGCCAGGAGTAAGTTGTATTATTTCTAGTCCAGAATAGGCAACAAACTCTTGGAAACCATCCACATCTGTAAATGATTTGGAGACAATATTATGATTGCTTGTCTCAGAATTATCTTGAGTTTGGGTAATTTTACTTTTGTCTAAATCTATAATGTTACTCATTTTTGCAGCACTTCTTCTAAATACGAAAGCAGATACCTACTTGGGAACTGCTCCTGTTGGTTCGTTCTCAGCGAATGGTTACGGTATGTATGACATGACGGTAACGTTTGGGAATGTACTGCCGACTGGTATCGGGTTGAATGAAAGGATATCGCTTATAGCGTTAATCCAGAAGGTATCAGGCAAGCTGAAAGTTTTGATCCCAAAAAAACCGCCGAGGGTGCAGTAGCAGTAGACGTGATTAAGGGTGATTCTTACCTCTTTGCGTCCAACTATTGCAGTTCTTTATGCCTTCTTTCCCAACGTTTCTGAAGGCAACTCCCCAAACATGGCTTTGTAATCTTTAGTAAAATGACTTCGGTGGTAGAACCCAAATTGACTGGCGAGGGTAGCGATTATACAACTTTCTGGACTGCTTGCTTTCAGGTGTTGTCGTACTGCATTGAGTCGTCGCACCTTCAGATAACGCATGGGACTCATACCAAATAAGTCCTGAAAACCATAGGATAAGGCAGAACTGCTAGACTTTAAATTTTCAGCTAGCTGTTTTAACGTTAGGGGTTGATCTAAGTGCCCTAAGATTTTTTTCTCTGCTTGAGTAATCAACTTTCCTCTTCGAGAAGGTTTCATGAAATTCTTGGAATTGCACTTAATGGGAATATGACTAATTAACAAAGGCACGAAATCATCAGCAACGAGTTTCCCAATATCAGGTTTTTGTAACCAAGTAGGTTCGTGTACTGCTAACCAAAATAGTTGTTTCAGGTAATCTTTAATTTCTTTCATCCCAGTTGGTAATAAATTCACATGATTTTTAGTCAGGAATTTATCGTCTAGATCGTGGCGTTGTAGTTTGTCTGCATAAGTATGAAAAGTTTTCAAAGGGATAGAAATCTCTGTGATCGCTCCACCTTGAAAAACAAAGTCAAATGCCATTTCATTGAAGCCAAAAAGAGTCGTTTGAGCCTTGATGGGGTGACGGAAGGTGTAAGGTTCCCCTGAATTCACAAACCAGACGATGGCAAAAGAGTAGTATTCTTTCAATTTATTACCAAAAGCTTGAGTCCCTTGATTTGCCTGAGCATATATGAAATGGATGTCACCAACCTGAATTGAAAAATAACTAGCTTCAAGAGAGCCAGGAGTAAGTTGTATTATTTCCAGCCCAGAATAGGCAACAAACTCTTTGAAACCATCTATATCTGTAAAGAATTTGGAGACAATTTTCTGATTGCCCGTCGCAGAATTATTTTTAGTTTGCGTAATTTTACTCTTGTTTCTATCCATCAATAAAGTGCTTTTTGCTCCAGTCCATTAATAGAAAACAATCAAATAAATATAAGTAAAACTTATTTTTTTTTTTGACTTAGTTTATCAATTTCTATAACTCAAAAAGTTGGAATTTTTGGTTATCCAAAATGATAGATTACCATTAAACTAATTTTCGAGTCTTCGGATTGCTCCGTTGTGCTATGGAGTGGGTATAACCCCTAATTCGATAAATCAATTCAAGGGTGTCCAACTGATAAAGTTCCGATCGCTTACTTGGAACTCTAAAGTCCATCTCACGGAATCACCAATGGCCATCAAACTTCTTTCATTGCAGCTTTTTGTCCCTGTTTAACTAGCTATCAGCAAAGCTGATTGCTGAACTGGTGAAAGCTTTTTAAGTGTGAGATAAGTTTTTGAAGCTATATGAAAATTAATTAAGGAGATCATTTTTGTGATTCTTTGCATGAAAATGGGTGTTACTATGGCGATCTCCCTATTGCTTGTGGTGTCAGGCATTTTGCCTTAGTTCCCAACAGCCGCAGCTTTAGCCCAAAAAACTACAACCTGACCCAACATTCTTTGGATCATGGGTGATAACATCAACTGGTTTAACATTAGTGAATACAACCTGAGCATAAGAGGTTTCTATGTTGAAATATAGGCGCAACAGCGCCAAAATATTGCGTTTACTGCCAACGCAAAAAACGATCCGACAAGGATTTAAGGCAGTTACATTGTCTCTCCTAATCACTGTTTTTTCGATCTGCGGTATCTTGCCTAGTTCAGCACTAGCACAATCGCAACTGATAGACACAGAGACAGCAAAATCTCATCCTAATATTCTCGTGATTTGGGGAGATGACATTGGTTGGGAGAACGTATCTTCTTACGGTATGGGGACCATGGGGTATACCACGCCAAATATTGATCGGATTGGTTTCGAGGGGATTCGCTTCACCGATCACTACGCCCAGCCAAGCTGCACAGCCGGACGAGCAGCATTTATTACAGGCCAGTATCCCATCCGCTCTGGTATGACTACCGTGGGACAACCTGGAGATACCCTTGGACTGAAAGCAGAATCACCCTCTCTGGCGGAAGTTATGAAGGAGCAGGGTTACAGAACTGGTCATTTTGGTAAAAACCACCTGGGCGATCGTAATGAACATCTGCCGACTGTCCACGGATTTGACGAATTTTTTGGTAATCTCTACCACCTCAATACCCAAGAAGAAGCTGAACAGCGAGACTATCAAAACTTCGGTGAGAAGTATTCGGGTAGCCTAGAAGCCTACGAAAATAAGTTTGGCACACGAGGTGTAATCCACTCCTTTGCCACAGATACTTTTAATAATGCCATAGATCCTCGTTTTGGAGTCGTGGGTTATCAAACTATCGAGGATACTGGTCCTCTTACCCAAGAGCGAATGAAGGATTTTGATGGAGGGGAAGTAATTCCAAAAGCACTCCAGTTCATGCAAGATTCTAAGGATCAGGATAAACCGTTTTTTGTCTGGCTGAACACCAGCCGTATGCACCTTTACAGTCGGCTAAATGACGAATGGCGTTATGCAGCCGAAGACTATACCAGTGAAGCTGATTATCACGGTAGCGGGATGCTTCAGCATGATCATGATATCGGTGTTGTCCTGGATGCCCTTAAAGATATGGGTGTAGATGATAACACCATCATTTGGTATTCCACAGACAATGGCCCCGAACATTCTTCCTGGCCTCATGGGGCAACCACACCCTTCCGAGGTGAAAAAATGACCACTTACGAAGGTGGAATTCGTGTAATTTCCATGCTTCGATGGCCGGAGATGATCAAGCCTGGTCAGATACTCAATGGAATTCAGGCTCACCAAGATATGTTCACCTCCCTTGCTGCTGCGGCTGGTGTACCTGATGTAGTACAGAAGATGGACTATGAAAAACATCAGTACATTGATGGGGTTAACAATCTTGATTACTGGACTGGCAAGACGGACAAGTCGAACCGCAACTTACTGTTCAACTATTACGAAAGTATCTTGGCCGGAGTGCGAATGGGGCCGTGGAAGTTCCACTTTTCCACCAAAGAAGACTACTACGCCAATCTTGTTCCTCGTACTATGCCCCTATTGTTTAATCTGCGGATGGACCCATTTGAAAGCTATGACACGTCAGATGCTTACGGACACCTTCTGCAAAAAGTGTCATGGCTTTTCCAACCGATGAGCGAAAAGTTAGGCGAACATCTTCAAAGCTTGATTCAATATCCCCCAGTACAAAGTGGAAAATCCTTTAATTTGTCGAATGTGATTGACGATACCGTTGAGGGTATCAAGGATCAACAAACCAAGCAGGCCCTCAAGAATATGGCCGAGCAACTTGATGCGTTGACGAATCAGGGTTTGCAGTAGTCTATTTAGCTTCGATTTTGACCGAAAATCATTGATGAGATTGACGTGAGTATGGCTGACTAGCTGTTCATCTGTAGGGTGGGTATTACCCACCCTCATAGGATTATTGCCCTGGAAAACTGATGACAACAAATTGATTGATGAACTATTGCATCTCTAATTCAGCCTGTAGGGTTCCGAGCAAGCGATCGGGACTCTACAGGCCATCCCAAGGCTATCCATGTTGTGTTTTGGGATGTTCCTGAGATTGTGTTAACCCCTTTTACGAGGTTTTATCTATGTTTTTTAACGGTCTTTTGAACCGGATGGTGAGAGGGATTGTGGTGTTTACGATCGCCACTTCTCTCCTCCTCACAACAACTGTTCCACCAGTAATGGCACAGCAAATTCTACCCCATCCCGACGCCCCATTTGCGGGTAAAGTTGGGCTAACCGTTCCCGACTCTCTACCCGATATACCGGAACTGAAACTGCCTTCTACCTTTGGTATCGAAAATGCTCCCAATATCCTAGTAGTGATGTTGGATGATGTAGGTTATGGACAATTTGGTACTTTTGGTAGCCCGATGATTAACACTCCGACGATGGATCGGGTGGCAGACAACGGCTTGCGCTACACGCAATTCCACACCACTGCACTCTGTTCCCCCACACGAGCGGCTCTACTCACTGGACGAAACCACCACTCCGTAGCCACTGGTGCCCTGAGTAATGGCTCAACGGGATACCCTGGATATAACAGCATTATTCCCCAAAATGCCGCCACCTTTGCCAAAGTCCTTCAGGCTTATGGTTATGGCACTGCCTGGTTTGGCAAAAACCATAACGTTCCAGAATGGGAAGCCACGGAAGCTGGACCCTTTGAACATTGGCCCACAGGCTTAGGGTTTGACTACTTCTATGGGTTTATCGGGGGCGATAGTGACCAATACCACCCTCCCATAATTGAAAATACAACCCGTGTCGAACCCCCGGCAACCAACGCCGATGGTTCGCCTTATCACTTCACCACTGATTTAGCCGATCATGCGATTAACTACATCAAGACTCAAAAAGTCCTGATACCGGAAAAACCCTTCCTGGCTTATTTCGCCACTGGTGCTACCCACTCCCCTCACCAAGTTCCCCAAAAATGGCTCGACAAATATGACCAATATAAGGCAGAACACAACGGGGAAAGTATGTTCGCTATGGGGTGGGATCAATACCGCGAACAAACCTTTGCTCAACAGAAGGCGTTAGGAGTAATTCCCCAAGATGCTCAACTAACCCCTCGTCCTGAGTCTTTACCCGCCTGGGATTCTTTAACGGCTGATGAACAAGCATTATATGCCCGGATGATGGAAGTTTGTGCCGCTTTTACCGAGCAAACCGACGAGGAGATCGGTCGAGTTATTGATGCGATCGACGAGATAGGTGAATTAGATGACACGATGATTATCTACATCGCTGGCGATAACGGTTCCAGTGCTGAAGGAGGTATTGAAGGACTTCTGAATGAAGTAACCTTTTTCAATGGCTTGGATGAATCCCTTGATAGCAAACTAGCCGCCATGGATACCCTCGGTGGGCAGATGCACTATAATCACTTCCCCTCTGCTTGGGCTTGGGCAATGGATACACCCTTCCAGTGGACAAAACAGATTGCTTCCCACTTTGGCGGTACTCGCAACGGCATGGCAATTTCTTGGCCAGATCGGATTAAGGACATTGGTACTACCCGCTACCAGTTCAGTCACATCATTGATATTTTCCCGACTATTTTAGAAGCCGTGGGTATTCCGGCTCCAGTTAAAGTTAATGGGGTTGATCAAAAGCCCATCGAAGGCACAAGTTTGGTGTATACTTTTGATGATGCGGATGCTGAGACTCTTCATACCACCCAATATTTTGAGATGCTGGGCAACCAGGGGATCTACGATCATGGCTGGATGGCTAGTGCCATGCGGGGTGAGCCTTGGCTTGACCAAAACGACGACTCCATTGATGTGCTGCACATGAACTGGGAGCTTTACAACATTAATGAAGACTTTTCCCAGGCCAACGATCTAGCTGCTGACCCTGAGAATGCAGACAAGCTAGATGAAATGATTAAGCTCTTCTATGCTGAAGCCTCTAAATACAACGTCTTTCCTCTGGATGACAGCAAAACCGAACGATTTGATGAGTCCAATCGCCCGACTCTTACTGGCCGTCGCACCAACACCTATCCCGATCATTTCCGCACCAGGGAAACGGCAGCACCTGACATGAAAGGCAAGAGCCACACCATTACAGCAGATGTTGTCTTTAACACAGGTGATAAAGGGATACTACTCACTATAGGGGGACGTTTTGGCGGTTTTGGACTATTCATCAAGGATGATCAACTGGTTTACCACTACAATTTTGCCGGGATAGAGCGCTATGATATAAAGTCCACTAGCCCTTTACCGACAGGCGAAGTTACCTTTAAGGCAGAGTATATTACCGATAGTGAGGAACCTGAAGCTGGAGCAACAGTTACTCTATATGCTAAGGAAACTGATACTCCAGATACTGAGTACACTGAGATTGGTCAAGGTCGCGTTGAGAAAAGTCTCCCAGTTAAATTTAGCCAGGACGAAACCTTCGATGTGGGCTTTGATACAGGGACACCTGTAATTGAAGACTATTTTGATGAAATGCCCTTTGACTTCACTGGAACCTTAAATAACGTGACGGTTGATTTGCCTCCCGATCAACCTGAAATCAAAGTGGGGAATCAAGAATTTTGGGACTCAATAATTCAGCAGGTTGAGAAACGTTATTCCAACAAATAGCGATCGCTATTCGATATTCAGAGTGTAGTTTGGGTTTCGTTCCTCAACCCAACCTACGGTTTTAACTCAACATTCCGGCTATAGTCAGCCGGGATATTTCCCTCTTTATCATGTTCGCTAAACTCAAATCAAACCTATTACAAACCATTGATTGATGAACTATTGCGTCTCTAATTCAGCCTGTAGGGTTCCGAGCAAGCGATCGGGACTCTACAGGCCATCCCAAGGCTATCCAAATTGTGTTTTGGGATGCGGCCTGAGATTTTGTTAACCCCTTTTACGAGATTTTATCTATGTTTTTTAACGGTCTTTTGCACCGGATTTTGAAAGGAGTAGTAGCAGTAGCGATCGCCATCTCTCTCTTACTGAGTGCTGCTACTCCTCCTGTGATGGCAGCCGATTTTGATTGGGAAGAAGAATATGCTTACAGCCTCGGGGTGCAAGCGTATATTTATGCTTTTCCTTGGGCCTATATGTCAGACGCTTACTGGACTCGTATGACGGGTGAAAATGGCACAGTCAACCAGTTTTTCCACTACCGGGAACTAAGGGATGATGAGTTTGTTGGAGGCGGTGGTGCCCCTAACAACGACACCCTATATTCTCACGCAGTTCTCTATCTCGGAGGCGAACCCCTGATTTTGTCCGTACCGAAAATGTCTCGGTATTACACATTTGAGATGGTTGATTACCGGGGAGATAATTTTGCCTATGTGGGTGAACGTGCCACTGGAACAGAAGCGGGTAACTATGCCATTGTTGGTCCTAATTGGGAAGGCGAGCTGCCTGAGAATGTACAGAAAATTGAAGGTTTTTCCACTACGCCTTGGGCATATCTCTTCGGGCGAACTCTGGTGGAAGAGGAAGAACGGCAAACAGGCAACCTAAATGAGCTATATGACATTCAAAACCAGTACAAGTTGACACCTCTGTCTCAGTGGAACAATTCTGCTGCTCCAGAACTAGTATGGCCCGAACTCTTGGAACCTGACGATTCCTCCGACGATCCCCTTGTGGACTGGAAGAACATCAATCGCGCTATGGTTGACAATCCGCCTGATCCCGCAGATACTGCTTTGCTGGATTTATTCAAGGGTATTGGCGTTGGGCCTGGGTTAGATGTGGAACTCCAAAGTGAGAGTACCAAGCGCGGTCTTGCACGCGCTGCTGTCGATGGTTTACAGATTATCAGGGATGCCTTTGCTAACGGGTATGCCCAGAACCAGGTTAATGGGTGGAACTACCCACCTCCATATACAGGTAGACCCTCATTATCAGGGAATTGGTTGTTTCGTGCAATTCAGGCCGAAGCTGGTTTCGTTGGCAACGATCCGATTGAGGCAATTTACATGAATGTATCGCTGGATGGGGATGACAATCCGCTGACCGGGGCAAACCGTTATGAACTAAAATTCGAGGATGGTCAAGAACCTGAGGTGGAAGCTTTCTGGTCAATCACCATGTATAACCCAGATCGCACCCTGGTCGCGAATCCGATAGATCGCTTCTTAGTGGGAGACCGAAGTGGCATGAACAAGGCTGAGGATGGTAGTACCACAATTTACATCCAGCATGACCTGCCAAGCGTTTGCTCCAGTCAGGAGGATTGCCCCAACTGGCTACCCGCACCCGAAGGAGATTTCTTTATGTTCATGCGTCTCTACTTACCGGGCTACCCAGCATTGTCTCAGTACTGGGAACCCCCCAGTTTGGAGAATCTCGGTCCTGCCGAACCTTCTGGTGGTGCGAGCTAACTGTCGTTACCGATAGAGTGGGTTTTGTTCGCCCTGATTAACTAACCAGTTAGATCGCCAATCTCGTTGCCAATATTCTTTTATGGTGGACAAAACAGCCTACTTCGTTCTGATTGCTCCCCGATACATTGGCAAGAGGCGATCGCATTTTGGGATGCGTCCCGAATTTTGTTAACTCTTTCTTATTAGGTTTTACCGATGTTTTTGAACCGAATGTTGAGAGCGATCGCGAGTCCCTACACTAGCTGGGTCTTTGATGAAGGCACAACTCGTATGCCTGAATTCACTGCACCGGGTCTAGGTCGTCAAAGCAACCTGGTTACGATCGATGTCGATCTGAAAAAAAATGCTTCCGGCGTTCTCTATGCCTTGGGAGGTTCCGGTGGCGGTGTGAGCTTGTTTATGGACGACGGAATTCTCAAGTACGAGTACAATATGCTGCTCCTAGATCGTTATAAGGCTGCATCAGATGCACCGCTCTCTGATGGTCATCACACCATTGAAGTAGAAACAACCATTGAGAGTTTAGAGCAATCAGGTGAAGTGGTTACAGGTGAAGTGGTTATACGAGTGGATGGTGATGAAGTCGCTGACCCAATCACTATCGAACAAGTCGTCATCGGAGCCTTCAGTGCCAGTGAAACCTTCGATGTGGGCACGGATCTGGGGGCACCGGTTTCCCTAGACTATGCTGATTTTGCTCCCTTTGAGTTCGATGAGTCCGACGGGACGATTCACACTGTGAAAGTGGAGCTTGGAGATTCAATGGAGCGCATCCCAACTTCGGAAGATATGAGTAATGAAGACTTCTGGGACATAATCATTCAGCAGCTTGAGAAACATTATTCAAGCAAATAGCGATCGCTATTCACAGGACTTACCCATGAGGTAGGAAAAAACGCAGGTCATCCAACAGCCGAATCGAATGCCTAAGTAGCTAATGAATTTAGTCTCGATGGGGCGGATTGAGTGACCCAATTGGGTGAGCAATGCTCACCCTCCTTACTCGGAACATTGAAGAAGGAGACAGGAGACAGCTATACTGGAGACAGGAGGAAAATTACTTATGGATTCGCTCCCCCAAGTAATTTTGAACACCCCCGTTGACGGTGGGGCATTAAACCCACAAAGAAAATGATAAACCTTACAAACTAGGACTAACAAAAATATGTCGAATATAGATCAAGCTTCTTCAGCTACTATTAGAAAGCAGAATGAATACATAGAACTTGCTCAATTTTATGATTTATTGATGCAAGCAGGTTATTAGGATTATCAAGCCTTTGTTAACTCACTGGCACTAATCTTAGAGACCCGAACAAAAATCCTGGATGTGGGTATCGGAACTGGTTTAGGAACAAGAATTAAATAAGATCCATAATTTATGACACTTGTGGTTGAGCAGTGTTTTCAAATTGTTGATTCCGTTGGGGATGTTCATCTATTGTTATACGTTTTTGGGCTTGACCCTGGCGATAGTTGTGCTTTGTTAACAGTTGGTCTACAACTGTAACACTGACTGTTATGCCTTCCTCTTTTAAGAGTTGACTAATCTCTTGTCGAGTTAAATTTGTCCATTTGAGTTGTTCATTCGTTGGTGAACCTGCTGTATGTTCAGCAATGACTTTGAAAAATGCTTCGTCTAGTCCTTCTATGCTTGATATCGCTGATTTACCTCCTCCTCCACTACGACGCACCTTACTCATACTCATTGCTGAAGAATCATCAAGTTCATCTATTCCCAATGGAATTGTGTAGTAGTCACACCGAAATAGTAGGTTAATATAACTGATTCCACCCCATCCCAGTTTGAGCGCTTCTATCCCAGCATAGCGACGACGATCTTTTTCCGATAATGAGTTATACAGTTTTTTCATTTGTTGCTCTACTTTTTCAGAATAAGGATTCATAGAATTAATATAATTAGAAGTTAAAATTGTATGACAATCAGCCTATCATTACTGAGTCTATTTTTGGATCTTATTTAATTCTCATTCCTTAGTTGCCGTTTTGTGAAACTTGAAAATTACAGATAATATCCAGTTCAGATCATCAGTTGTTATAGAACCCCTAACCGTATCTTTTCTGTCCAAGATTATACTAAGTCGCGATCGCCAACCTGTTAAGCATCAGTCGAATCAAACAAAGATTAATCTTGGCTGTGGCATTTTCCAGAGTTCTTTTCCTGCCGAATGCTGCGCAAACAAAATTTTTAGTCAAGCTTTTACACCTTTCCATCCA
>NZ_JAAHGM010000057.1:0-46366 GCF_010692625.1 Okeania sp. SIO2C2 | reverse complement strand
GCAGCAATCAATTTGAAACGAGTCGAGCTAGACTTGTTCGGTGACTATAAAACCGCCGTAAGAACAAAGTGGTTATTATAAAGTCAAAAACTGCTTTTGTTTCTAAGGAAGTTCTGACCGTTTTTAAAAGAGATAAGAAGCATACACAGAATTGGAATCCGTCTGTTTAGGTAAGTCACTCCAGTAATTGTCTTTCAGATTCCAGAGCTTTAACTAAATCTTGATTTCCTTTAGCTCTTGCTGCTTCCAGGCGATGAGCTAATCTTTTTTCTATATTGGCTTTATGAACCTCATTTAATTTAACTAGGCTTTTTGGTGAATTTTTGTTCATCATGGACATTTTTTTTACCTCTTTTATTATATAACCTACATTTTTAATTTAGCATCGCTAGAAAAAATAAACCAGCCCGGTTACTGAAAACTGTCAGTTATTATTAGCTAGTAGACACCAAACAAAGTCTGTTTTAGTAGGCTATCCCTTGTAGAATCATTCACAAATATTCTGAGTAAATCTTTTTAATAAAATGCCTGAAAGTCTTGATTAGTAATGAATGTATAAATATTCAGCAATAAATTATATCGTTAACTAAGGACTTTGAAAATCATCTTTTTTTATCCCTTAATGAGAGTTTCTCCTAGTTAATTAAATTTTATTAAGTAGACTTTGCAGTCTCATACTAAATATTAGTTAAGCCTTAGAAGTTAAATTTTATCTTTGTTATTTTGGGTTTAATACCCCGCCGTCTACACCTATCCATTACCCACATCTTTCTTAACATAAAGCTTGACTGTTAAGACGAGTTATGAGTAAGTCTTGGCTCGGCTTTTTCGGGAGAAAAAATGTATTTTTCCATACTTTTTTTTTGACAACTTCAGTAGTTTTACTTAGCTAAATTGATTTTTTCTCCTTTCTCCCCTGCTCCCTGCTCCCCTGATCCTCACAAGGGTTTCAAGACTTATGGGTAAGGTATACCGTCTACACCAGGGTCAATTTATTGTCACTAGTGCCGCTACGCGGAAGTTAAAAATCAAAAGTCAAAAGTCAATCATTTTTGATTTGTAATTGTTTTCGGATTTTGTAACTGGTCAGTTATTTCCGCCATCCTGCACTAGAGAAAAAGGGAGTGGGGAACCCACCCCTAACCCCTAGGGTCAATTTATTGTCACTAGAGAAAAATTGTATACTTTGAAATTTCGTACATCTTGCTAGGATTAGTTAACCAAAAATATAGAGTTAAGGACTTACGGAAAGACACTACATATAGTATATAAAACTATAGCACTATGGTATATATAGTGTTTTTACCATGATAATGCGTAATTCCTGGAGTTGTAAATATTCTCTGACGACAAAGAATTAGCTCTGGCCGTCTACACCTTGTTTATAATTGGTTGGGGTTTGAGTCCCCATCCGTTTTTTCTTCCTTCCTCTCTTGGTGCGCATTCCCTTGCGTCTATCGCCGACGTGGGGTCGCACCGCTTCTTCCTTCTTCAATAATTTAGAAAACATTTGGTTTTTTCTTCCTCACCTAATAAAAAACCAAAAAATCTCTGGATACACGCTACAATCCTCTACTGTAAAGGATTATTAATCAGTCAAAATTCTTAGTTACTTACACAAAAAATTTCAAATTATCTAACATGATAGATTTCTCTAACATTGCGGCCCAGCTTAACGCAGGCACTATCCTTCCAGAAGCAATAGTTATAATTACCCTACTTGTAGTTCTCGTTGGAGACCTCATAGTAGGACGTACTTCTGCTAAGTGGACCCCCTACGCAGCCATAGTAGGTCTATCGATCGCTATTGTGGCCTTATATACTCAATGGGACAGTACAAATACCATCGGCTTTTTGGGAGGCTTTAATGCTGATGCTCTCAGTGTAGTATTTAGAGGTATCATTGCTCTGTGTGCCATTACCACTATATTGATGTCGGTGGCATACATAGAACAAACTGGGACTCCACTAGGAGAATTTATTTGTATTCTGCTCACTGCTACTTTGGGGGCAATGTTCCTTTCTGGAGCAGATGAGTTGGTGATGATTTTTGTTTCTCTGGAAACCCTGAGTATCTCCTCTTATTTATTAACTGGTTATACAAAACGTGACCCTCGCTCCAATGAAGCAGCATTAAAATATTTACTCATTGGCGCTGCAAGTTCGGCCGTTTTTCTCTATGGCATCTCCCTTCTCTATGGTTTGTCTGGTGGAGAAACTCGGTTAACAGCGATCGCCTCTAGTCTTGCTGATGGATCGAGTGGTGGTGTTTCACTAGCTCTAGTTATTGCCTTAGTATTCGCGATCGCTGGTATTTCTTTCAAAATTTCTGCTGTCCCTTTTCACCAATGGACTCCGGATGTATATGAAGGTTCCCCTACTCCAGTTGTGGCATTTCTCTCAGTGGGTTCTAAAGCTGCTGGTTTTGCTTTAGCTATTCGTCTTTTGGTTACTGCTTTCCCTTTAGTTTCGGAACAGTGGCATTTTGTATTTACTGCCCTTGCTGTATTGAGTATGGTATTGGGTAATGTGGTTGCTCTGGCCCAAACCAGTATGAAACGTCTACTTGCTTATTCATCTATTGGACAAGCGGGTTTTATTATGATTGGTCTTTTAGCGAATACTGAAGCTGGTTACGCTAGTATGATATTTTATCTGTTAATTTACTTGTTTATGAATTTGGGTGGTTTTACCTGTGTGATTCTATTTTCTCTCCGTACAGGTACAGACCAAATTAGTGAATATGCAGGGTTATATCAAAAAGACCCATTATTAACTTTAGGGTTGAGTCTTTGTTTGCTTTCTTTAGGTGGTATTCCTCCACTAGCGGGTTTCTTTGGTAAGATTTACTTGTTTTGGGCAGGTTGGCAAGCTGGATTATATTGGTTAGTTTTGTTAGGATTAATTACCAGTGTTGCTTCTATTTACTACTACATTCGTGTGGTGAAAATGATGGTAGTAAAAGAACCGCAAGAAATGTCGGATGTGATTAAGAATTATCCTCCTATTCGTTGGGATATTTCGGGTATGCGTCCTTTACAAGTAGGGTTGATTTTGTCTGTTTTAGCAACGTCTTTAGCTGGAATTTTATCTAATCCTTTGTTTACTTTGGCTAACGATACTATTGTTAAGACTCCTATGTTGAATTCGGTTTTAGTTCAGACTGTTGAAACTAATTCGGTAGCTAGTCAACCAAGTTTTTCTTTGTCGCAAAACAATTAGTTTTAATTCTTTTGATTCAATAAAAGTAAGAAATGTTCGGCTTATTGAGTCGAGCATTTTTTCTATTTAATAGATAGGTCGAATTGTCGCAGTTTTTATTGCAGAAAGAAGAAGGAAGAAAGAGGAAGGTTTTAGTTATCTAGAAGATAAGGAAAAATCTTGCTTTGTTTTAGTTTTAAATTTTTTATCAAGATAATATGGGTATAATACCCCGCCTTTTAAGGCGAAATATTTTTGGAGAGTTGCTCACGCATCCCCTACTTCCCCTCCTGGGAGGGGTTAGGGGTGGGTTAACTTCTGACTTCTGACTCGTTAAATTTCCTACTAATCTTTCTTTCGACTGCTATAACAACCTATTTCTTTCTCTTATACAGGTTCTCATATTAATGAGGTAGAGTATTTTTTCTCTTCACTTACTTCTTTATTACCTTTCCAAAAATTTTCATATATAGCCTAAATAACTAACAGCTTACTAAATTTTTTGTATCTAAAATATAACCTAATTTTCTGAAAATTCAATAGGTAATATTCAGCTAAGTTATCTATTTATCAAGATATTTAGAGTAGAGGCTAGTTACATTAGACATCAGTATCTTCGCAGGCTGAATTTATCCCTTTATTTCAACTTATCAAAAGAAAAGAGAATATGGAATATTTCAAGCCTCTTTATTGCAGAGGTACTGATAACTGATAACTTAAACTACCTCTACATAAAAGTATCTTAGAATTTTTTAACCATTTCAGAATATTATCTTTTCTTGAGCGGGTTTAATACCATTTCTCAAAAATTTCTCTACATTTTGTTGAGCAGGGGAGTGGGGGAGTAGGGGAGTAGGGGAGTAGTAAAAAGTAAGAATAATTAACATTAACTGGGCTATTTTTAGCAAAAAGGTGATTCTACCTGTTTTGATTAATTAATAACTTAAGTCTTACTCAAGTATAGCTTTACTTTTAGGAATTGGTATAATTCCCCACCGTCTAAACCGTACTTAAAATTGTTTGTGGTTTGTAGACATGGAGTGGAGTGTCGTTGACTATCCATAAGCAAATTTCCCTTCTTCCCTTCTTCCCTTCTTCCCTTCTTCCTTTCTTCCCTTCTTCCCTTCTTCCTTTCTTCCTTCCTTCCTTCCTTCCTTCTTCCTTTCTTCCTTTCTTCCTTCTTCCTTTCTTCCTTCTTCCTTCTTCCTTCTTCAAAGAAAACTATGCTAGAACTTTGAGAGCTTCTGGTTTAAGGATAACTTGAACTCCTGAGTTAACTTTAACGTGCCACATACCGTTTGGTAATTGATTTAGCAACTCTACAGCTTTACCTCGGTCTTCTTCTAGTTCTGGAGTTGGTGAATCAACTAAAATAACTGTTGTTTTGGTTGACTCTTTTGATGGTATTAAATTAGCAGATAAAGAGGAGTTTAGAGAGGGAGAGTCTTCTGAGAGAGTTGCTAACTGCATTCTCAGTTGATTTAGTTTATTTTGTAGTTCTTGATTTTCTTTTTGATATTGTTGTGATTGTTCTGTTAGTTCTTGATTTTCCTCGGTTAATCTTTGAACTTCTAGTTTTAATCTCTGAACTTCTACACATTCATCAATACTAACATTACAAGCTTTAGCTATAACTTTTTTAATTAGGGGGCTGTACATAACTTTTAAGTAAATAAATTAGAGTAAATTGTTTTTATGGAGAGAGAAGTTATTCTTTTTCCTAACTTCTCTTACCTTCTATTATCATCTTCTATTTTTCCCATAGAGTATGTGACCCCTTATCTGGTTTTAATGTGATTAAAATCACTATAAAAATTATGGGTTAATTATGGGATAAATTTCCAGGACAATAAACTTGATAGTTGATAGTAATTAATACTTATATAAATTTGTTTTTTGAGTTGAATTGAAGTATAACTACTCAAATCTTTTATTGTCTTACTTAATTCAGGACTGTGAGTTAAGTAGATACGCATAATGTATTAAAAAAGCCTATCTCATCAATAATTTATTGATCCCCTCTACTCTAGAAGTTGAAAAGATTCTCACATATACTATCTGCTTTGTCAATATAATTTTGGAAATAGGGTTTTTATTCTCAATGTCAAATCAACTATATTAAATATTACTACTTCCTCTTTTTATATATGGTCAGTTGATATATTTTATTTATAATTTTGTGAACGCTTACTTTTAGATGTATGATTGAGAAAATCTAGCATTTACGGTAAGAGTAAGATAGGTCAAATTTTTATATTTTCTCCCAAAAGCAATAAATTTTAATTTTTTTTGATAAAAGTTAATCAGGAAAGAAAGAAAACTTTTAATGTACATCTAATTGTAGGAATTATAAATATTTATCCAGAATTTCTGTGAGGCGCGAATTGCTATAGTGAAACTATATTAAATATTACTACTTCCTATATTTATATCTGGATATCTGGTCAATTGATCTGTATTTATTTATAATTTTGTGAACGCTTACCTTTAGATGTATGATTGAGAAAATCTAGCATTTACGGTAAGAGTAAGATAGGTCAAATTTTTACATCTTCTCCCAAAAGCAATAAATTTTAATTTTTTTTGATAAAAGTTAATCATGGAAGAAAGAAAACTTTTAATGTACATCTAATTGTAGGAATTATAAATATTTATCCAAAATTTATGTGAGGGGCGAATTGCTATAGTGAAACTATATTAAATATGACTACTTCCTATATTTATATCTGGATATCTGGTCAATTGATCTGTATTTATTTATAATTTTGTGAACGCTTACCTTAAGATATATGATTAAGAAAATCTAGCATTTACTTATAAGAGGAAGACAGGTCATTTCAGTTATCAGTTATCAGTTATCAGTAAAATTTTTATATTTTCTCCCAAAAGCAATAAATTTTAATTTTTTTTGATAAAAGTTAATCAGGGAAGAGGGAAAACTTTTAATCTGCATCTAATTGCAGGAATTATAAATATTTATCCAGAATTTATGTGAGGCGCGAATTACTATAATGAAACTATATTAAATATGACTACTTCCTCTATTTATATATGGTCAATTGATCTGTTTTATTTATAATTTTGTGAACGCTTACCTCTAGATGTCTGATTGAGAAAATCTAGCATCTACTATAATGAGGAAGATAGGTCAAATTTTTATATTTTCTCGCAAAAGCAATAAATTTTAATTTTTTTTGATAAAAGTTAATCAGGGAAGAGGGAAAACTTTTAATCTACATCTAATTGTAGAAATTATAAATATTTATCCAGAATTTATGTGAGGCGCTAATTATAGCAGTCTCAGGAAAGGTTAGGACAGATAAAAAGCTTAAAACTCAGACAATGTAAGATTTTTCCTTCTTTCTTATTCCTTCTTCCTTCTTCCTTCTTTATTCTGCGATACTATAGTGAAACTCTGTTTTGATGCTTTTAAATTTATCTGAAACTATCAGGAAACTCAGCCTTCAATACAGGTAAAACAGGGCAAGGTTTTTGCTCCTGTAAATTGTCTGGTTTATTCCAAGTAAAAGGAGCTAACTTAGCAGCAGACATCCACAACAAACGTTTTGCTCTAGTCATAGCCACATATAGTAACCGAAATTCCTCTGCGGTCTTCAAATATTCTGCCTGTTTCCAAGCAGTAGAAATATCTGGTAAATCTTGCCCTTGTAAACTAGCACGAATTTGCGCCCTTGCCACTTCAGCTAAGTCAAATTCTCCCAAAAAACTTACCTGTGGTAAAACTCGTAAATTACCAGGAATTATATTTTCATGTAAAAAAGGTAAAAAGACATAATCCCAATCTAAACCCTTAGCTTTATGCATAGTAATAATAGTAAGTTGCTGAGGGCGAGTATAATTTTTCTCTGCATCTTCATCCACTTCAACAGGTTCAAATCTCTCAGAACCTACAATTTCACTCAAAACTTCTAAAATAGAATTCATCGAACTATTATCAAAAGTTTGTTTAGCAACTCTTTCTGCTAACTTATCTGCGGTTGCTAAATCTGATTGTTGATAATTTAAAGCTAAAGCAAGAAAAGAAATTAATTGATACAAAGGTAATTCTGATTTTGCCCTAAGTAAAGTACGACAAAAATCACGACATTTACGCACCTTTTCTGATTGATAAGGATCGAGAGGTCCTGGGTAAAGAAACTGTTCTGGAACAGAAGCAAAAACATTATAATCTTGCTTAGGAATTAAACGTCGATCGCCCAAAACTTTCAAAGCAGATTTTAAATAATCTGGAGAATGAGGGCGGTCAATAAATTGCATTAATGCCAATATTTCTGCTGGAATTTGAGAGTGACGCGCTCCTTGAGAAACATCGTGTATTGAAATATTTTGTTTGCCTAAATCAATATCTATTCCATATTTTCCCGGATTAGAAAAAGTATCTGTAATAAATTTACCTTGTTTATTTTCCCTTACTAATACAGCAAAATTACCATCGGGATTTTCTTTAAATAAATTAATTATACGTTTACCCATCAACTCAAGTGTTTGGTAAATATCTCGAGGTTCATATATTTCTAAACCACCACCAGTAGCTGGAGGATTATCATTTGCCGGATGAATATTTTGGTCTCTAAATGGTTTTTCTTTTCCTATTAATTCTGAATTATTTACCCATTTCAATACAAAATTAGCTGCATCTATAATTTTTTGACAACTACGACCTGCTTGTTCCATAGTTGCCAATTTATTTAATTGTTCGCAGTCTTCATAAAATTGTCGAAAATCTATTGGATCTGCTGGAGTAAATGTGGAATTAATTGCTTGATTTGGGTCTCCAACACGCATGAGGTTGAGATTATTTAATTGTGATAATCTTTGCTCTTGAGAAATCCCATTATTTTCTGAAATACCATCATCATTTTCACTTGAATCAGCCAGTTTTTTTAATAGTTTAGTTTGCAAGGGTGTAGAATCTTGAGCTTCATCTTCAAACACTGCAAAAACTTGATTTTGCCACATTTTTTTAGCACCTTCATTTTCTAATACTCGCAACGCTGCTAAAATCATTTCATCATAGTCAATTAATTGATTTTCCCTCAATATTTCCTGATATGTTTGATATAAATTAGCTGCAATAGTCACAACTTGATAATGGTCATTAATTTTATCTCTTAGTTGCCATAAATCTTCTGGTTTAAGACCAGAACTTTTTGCTTGTTGAATTGCTTTCCAAGCTAATTGAGGTAAAACTTCAGTCCGTAAAACAGATTGCCTTCTTAAACGTTCAGTTTCTTCTCCATCAAATTGAAATCCTTCAATTAAAAGTTGATAATGTCTGGGATTATTTGCAATCCAATTTTCTACACAAGTGCGAGTTATTCTGTTACTTGGAGAGGGAAGAATTAAAGAAGTATTTTCTAAATCTAACTCAGATAATTCAGGATGACGTAAGGCAATACTTAAAGCCAAACCATGTAAAGTATAAACAATAAAACTGCCTTGAGGTAAAGATAATTCCTTTAAATGTTTGCGGATTTTAGTTTTAATATTACTAGCTGCAGAACGGGTAAAAGTAACAACAATTAATTGACGATTACTATGTAACTGATAACGAGCGATCGCTAAAGCTGCTGCTGCTGCCATCCCGTATGATTTTCCTGCCCCAGGAACTGCTGAAACTGCTAAAGATCCTCCTTGCCAGTCAGCCATTTGTTGTTGCCCAGACCGTAAATTAGAACGAATTTGTTGAATTGCTTTTTCTCTTAAACTTGCTAATGATAAGCCAATTTCTGTATTTTTTGTATTCGTTTTAATCTCAGTATATGGAGGCAAATTATTATTAAAATCGTCAGTCACCTTGTTTTAAATCAAAAGTTAAAAATTAAAATATAGCGTTTCTCAAGTTACTGAGGAACAGTTGTTTTTCTTATTTTCTATTCCCTACCCCCTACTCCGTTTTAAATCAAAAGTTAAAAATTAAAATATTACCGAAAAATTGTGGGTATGTGCCTCCCCTTTTAAGGGGATAAAAAAAGAGCATATTCGCCAAGGTCAAGCTTCCTTATTGCAGAGGTACTGATAACTGATAACTGATAACTGAAATGACCAGTAAATATTTAAGTTTATTTTTGCCGAATTCAATCTATTTTAGCTAGGGGAAAATGAAGATAAAAAGTTGTACCAGTAGAAGGACTTGATTCAAAGAAAATCTTCCCATTATGGGCATCAATAATTGTCTTAACAATAGCAGTTCCCAATCCAATACCACCCTGTTTTCCATAACTTACAAAAGCTTCAAATAATTTATCCTGAATTTCTTGAGGAATACCAGGACCATTATCTGAAAAAGTAATTTCAACTAATCGATCTTTTCTTCTAGCTCTGATTTCTATTTTGCCTTCAGATTTATCCAGAGCTTCTACAGCATTAGATAATAAATTTTGTAAGACACGATTAATCTTATTTTCATCAGCATTTATGATTAAACCCTCTTCCACAGAAACTATCAATTCTACAGAAGAATAATCAATATAGACCTGGTTTAGCTTAGCAAAATTTTGTAAGAGTTTAGCAATATCAATTAACTGACAATATAATTTTGTATTCCCCTGAGAAAAAGCAAGCACTTCTTCTGCCATATTCAACATTCTCTGAACTTGCATTGAAATTAAATCGCACCATTCTTGACTTTCTTGATCGGGATGGAGTTCTTTTAACATTGAACTTGATAATTGAATACCAGTAAAAGGACTTCTAAAATCATGAATAATAGTATTTACCATCTCTCCAATCAAAGTCATTTTCTCTTTATAAGCTAATTGATTGACGTAATCAGTCGTCACGGTTCGCAATCTTTGAGATAAAAAACTTAAGATTTGTAAGACTAAATCTCCTTTTGTATTAGCTAATATCTCTGTTATGGATTCATAGTAAATTTTCGCCAAAACTGTTTCCTTAGATGTAACTACCCTAGCACTTCTTGGCTTTCTATCTATAATCCCTAACTCTCCCAAATAACCATTAGATTTAACAGATGTAATCACAACATAATTATTCCCTTCACCACTCCTTTTACTAACTTCTACTTCACCTTCTAGAATTAAAAATAAAGAATCTGAATCATCACCTTCTTCAAAAATAATCTCTCGGGGATTAAATTTTTTAATAATAGCAATCTGGGAAATTTGTGCAGCTTGCTCAGGTTCAAAATAGCGAATAAACTGATGTGATTCTAGTTTCATTTTGTAGTGGGATATAGTATGTCTTTCGGTTAGGTAGTCTTGGTGATCATGGATGAATTTATCATGAAAAATATTCAGTGTCAAAAGTTGTCAATCCTATGAAACAATAAAATTTTGAGGCAAAAGAGATAGATAAATCAACATTCATAACTTTATTGATATTTAGCTACAGCACAAAAGCTATACCCTATATTTTTACTGATATCTTATCTTTTTATTACTAATCAACTATATAGGAAAAAAAGCTATCGCTTTAGCTATAGCTAAAAATTCCTAAATTTTATAATAGTAAATATTTTGATTCAGCTAGTTTGCCATTGCTTTTATTAGTTGTCGCTTCATCAAATTTCTTTGACTAGACAATCAATATAGGATATGTACTAAATTGATTACTAAGTTTATTTTCAAATAGTGGTACTTAGACATTTGATCGTAGGAAAAATGCGTCAAATTCAGTCTAGACAAGGGAATTACGTCGATGCCTTAAAAATGGCTAGAACCCCTGCTTATTCAGGATTTATGCCTTTTTGAGGTAAAAGCTTCTGCCCATCTATATTTGATCCTATTTTCTGGCTTTATTTTGTGTAAGTCCCAATAGCACTATTTTTTATGTGAAGTCCGGAATAATAATTGTCCCCAGATCAGGTTAAATGGAGTTTAATACATTTGATATTAAACAAGCCTAAACTTACTTCCTAAATTTTTCCCTCTATCCAAGACTCTATTATAAATTACATATTGGTTAGTCCTGTTAGAGATGAAGAGTTAACAACTGTTGACTAAAATCTGTAAAAAGTTATGGACATCATCTTGAGAGTTGCCCTGGAGAAACGACTTGAGCTCGAACGGCCTCAATTACACTAAAATGAATAATGCCACTAATCTTAATATAGTGGCATTACAGACCTAATTATAGAGTTTTTTATGGGCTAAAATTACCACAATCCTCTTACAGGAGGAGGTGGTGGGGTAGGCCGTGTAATAGGAGGTGGTGGCTGAAGTGGTGGAAACTCTAAAGAAGGAGGACCCTGGAAATTGTATGTTGGTAACTGAACTTTTACCCGTTCATAGTTATAATCTGGGATGACTTTAAAAAAGTCTATACAACCACAAGGGTCTTCAGGATCGTCATTCTTTTTGCCCACAATTGCATAGACCCGCATTCCAGGTACTAGACCTGCTATTTCCATTGTATGTCTAGGAGAAAAATACAGAGTTCGTAGTTGACCACGTTCCTCTTCAGGAATTGTGACATAAGTGGGTTCACCATCATTAGGTGCAATGCCAGGAATGCCTAATTCTGCTTCTTCATCTACTAGAATTGTGACTACATTACCGATAATACCTTTAACATAACCGACAATCTCCATTTGATTTGCTCCCCCTGCTCTAGTTCTTTCCCTTTGGGCAACTTTCTCATTTTCAGGAGCAGCGATCGCCGGATAAATTGTTCCAAATGTAATTAATATTGACAAACAACTACTTGTCAAATTTGTATATTTTGGAAGACGCATGACTACCTCACCAAATTTTGTCTAAGTGTCTAAGTTAAAATCTGTTTTCACGGGTTTAACTGGACAGTGATTAATTGATTGCTTATTTTTATAACAACCTCGTCAAGAGGATACCACCAACGCTTATTTTTGGCAAGTAAGCTTACTTTATATGTAGTGTAGAATTTTTTCTGTTATTGCAATTGAGATGAACAGGCAAACTACTTGTATTACTTTCATTGAAAATATCTAGCATATAGCCTCTGTTTCATTTACCAGAAAATAGGTTTATTAATTTGCAAATTAATCTTAATCTTGCCTTGAAGCAATATAACAACCCTAGATTTTGGTTCTAATATTTTAGTATGGGTAATATAGTCATCAAGTTCTAAATTATAAAGACTTAGAGATAAATTTTTTATTTATCAGGATTTCAGATTTCCTTTTTCTATAAACTATGAATCTATATATTATATCTTTAGATCTAGAATATCTATAAAAAAATTACTAACAATATAGCAACCACATTGTACTTTTAATATTTTAGTTCGACTTAGACAATATATTTTTGGGGAACTACTATCGGTAGTAGTTCTATTCATAATTAATTTACAGTATTTTTGTGATTAATTGTCATACAACTTTACTCCAAAATATTAGTAATTACTGATTAGCATTTTCTCCTGATTTAATTTTTTTTTCTTCAGGCATATATTCTTCAATATTAATAGATGCTATTCCCTTAGATTCGACCAACTCAAACATTGACCCTAATTGTACCCAGATCAACAAGGCAGTTGGAAACACGACTATTGCGCCTATGACAATAGATAACCATTCAACAATATTAAAGATAGAAAGACTAGCTGATACACATAAAAAGATAAATAAAGTCATGCTCAAATAAGCAGTAATAAGATTAGGTGTTTGATAACCTATTTGCTTTTGAGAGACTTTGTTTTTCAGCCATAGTGTTAATTTATACTCCAACATATCTTTAAAAATAATTCCCAAGACAATAGAGAAAAATAATGTTAACTGAATGACTGTGTAGACAGGAAAATCAAAAAAAGTATGACTGTACATTTTATTTAACCACAAATATTAACATTTGTAAATCATATCATATTTGTTAGTGATAAAGAAGACACAAAAAAATTTTTAGCAAAGAATTAAAGATATAACGGAAGCAAGAAGCAAGAAGCAAGAAGCAAGAAGGAAAAATATTGCTTTGCCTGAGTTTTAAGATGTCTATCTGTCCTAACCTTTCTTTCTACTGGGATAATCAGAGTAAAAAAAATTATGATGAATTTTGTACCTCACGCTTCTTGGAAATTATAGCAATTCCTTAAAATAATGCTTTTTTTATTTAAAACTTCAGCTATTAAGTAATAAATTAGATTCAGTAATTTTTTTAGCAATTATTTATATGAAGTAAACAGATCTTCTAGAAAGTGCAAAGTTCTGGGAATAACTATTGCTAGTCAAGGGTTTCACGGACTCAAGGTTAAAAATTCTCCATTCACAACAGTAGGTGCTGTAAACCTTTCCCAGTAACACTTTCAATCTTGAGAGCCAACTGTTTTTTAGCATAACTTTGTACTCTCCAGATATCTTATTAATTTATTATTCGTTATTTACCTACTCCGTACTCCCTGCTATCAATAAAATTAGTAAAAATACGTGTGATTTCGTATTATAAATAAATTAATTTGTCATTTGGCAATCCTGTAACTGTAATGGTATTAATTGAACTTAGGACAAATCACCTAATGATGTCAGTTCTAATTACCTCAGCTCCAATTAAAAGAAGGAAAATGTATTTCGGTTTCTTTCCTACTCAAAGTTTTTTCCACTTCCCCACTCCCCCACTCCCCTACTGCACTACTTATAATTTCAGTCAAATAATACTTTCTCCAAATTTTGCAAAGCAATTTCCAAATTATCATTCATTAGTTGTACATCAAACTCTCCTGCAGCTTCCATCTCTTTAATTGCCCTTTCTAGACGCTTGACGATCGCTTCTTCCGAATCATGTCCTCTATCCCGCAATCTTTTTTCCAATTCAGTCATAGAAGGAGGTAAAATAAAAATAAGCAATGCTTCTGAAAAAGTCTGTTTAATTTGTCTTGCCCCTTGTACCTCAATCTCCAATAATACTAATTTACCCTGTTTAATATTTTCAATAACTGGCAGACGTGGTGTGCCATAAAAATTACCTGCAAACTCAGCCCATTCTAATAAATCTTTAGTTTCAATCATTTGTTGAAATTTATCGCGGTCTACAAAGTAATAGTTTTCTCCTTCTACTTCTCCAGGTCGAGGACAACGGGTAGTGACAGAAATAGACAAAACTAATTCTCGATAACGTTCTAGGAGAGATTTTACCAAAGTCCCCTTACCTACACCACTAGGTCCTGTTAAAACAATTAATTTACCAGTTTGCATAAATTTTTATCGCAGTACCAGCGAGCATAACTAAACTTTTAGTTATTAATAACAAATTTTGGAAAATCAAACATCAATTACTACAATTAACTATCTTTATTGTTAAATATAAATCGATGTGCCACTGTCTCAGGTTGAATTGCCGAAAGAATAATATGATTAGAATCTGTAATAATCACTGCTCTGGTACGCCGACCATAAGTAGCATCAATTAATTTGCCTCTTTCCTTGCCATCGCTAATCATTCGCTTGATCGGGGCTGATTCTGGACTAACAATTGCAACGACTCTATTCGCAGAAACTATATTACCAAAACCAATATTAATTAACTGGATATCCATGACAGATTATGCAACTTATATATACAAAGTTTTTTAGTTATAGCAACAGGAAAAAGGAAGAAGGAAGAAGGAAGAAGGAAGGTAAGCATTCAGGTCTTGGGGTTGCATTATTCTTGATTTTTTGCATACTCAGTGTTTCAAAGCTGAAAACTGTATCTAAGAATACTAAATAGTCTATAAATGAGACTAAAAGGTTTCTGGAAAGTGATAGACACATAGATATGATTATTTGTCAACCCCAGCACCTGAATAGTTACGAAGGAAGAAGGACAAATTTTGCGTTGTCTGAGTTTAAGCTTTTGATATGTCAGTACCCTTTCCTTAGACTACTATGTACAGAAGATTTCACCAAGGGTGAGATATACCCCGAAGTGGGAAAAATGCCAGCACTAGGAACATTTAATTATTCATCTCTGTACTTCTTATGGGAGGAATCTGCTATAAGAAGAAAACACCTAAAAATCTTTATTCATTAAATCAGGCTTTTACATCAAGTCTAAATCTGTCATTATATAAGTAATAAATATTTATAGTTCTGAATAATTCTCAAACCTACTGAATCAAATAATTGATGTTTATACTAAATATTTTTATTGAGAGCAGAGAAGAATGGAAAATAATTAGGGCTTGCTGATTAAATCTAACACCATTGACTGATATTGGCTTGAGCCTTTTTAAAATATCAAAAAGTGCCCTTGTTTCAGTTCTTCATGCTAAAAAAATTAGCATAAAAGGCAAACTAAGGAACAATTCTTACTCCTACCTCCTCTAAATTCCCCATTTTTCCTGTCTCCTGTCTCCTGTCTCCTGTCTCCTACCCCAGCAAAAAGACTTTCCATACGCAAACCCTAATTAATCTTTACTTGTCAACTAAACTTGATATTATAAGTCTCTAAATTTACATGAAAAAAGCAAAAAAATTATTTAAAGATTGTCGCCTGAAAAATCAAAAATCCTATTTTTAGACACTAAATTTATATCATAGTTTTTTCACTTTTAATTTTTAACTTAAAGCTAACTGTGCAACCTGTTGACTATACAACTCTCATTGCTTCATGTTCTGAACTCTGTGCTAAATGGTTACCAGCACGTTTAGAGCAGGTATATCAACGCGATCGCTTTACCATTGCCATTGCTCTGCGAACTCTCAAAAAACGTGGTTGGTTGGACATTTCCTGGCATCCCCAAGGGGCTCGTATTTGTATCAGTGACCCTCCACCTCGCGCCCCTGATACTTTTACTTTTAGTCAACAATTACGACATCAGCTAGGTGGACTAGCTTTAATAGCTATTGTTGAAGTTTCTCCTTGGGAGAGGGTACTGGACTTCCAATTTGCGAAACGTCCTGGAGAAGCACCTCTATGGCATCTTTATGTGGAAGTTATGACCAAGTACAGCAATGTTATTCTGACTACTGCGGATAATTTGGTTGTTACCTGTGCCCATCAAGTGAATAGTCAACAGTCTAGTCTTCGTCAAATTCAAACTGGTCAACCTTATGAACTACCCCCTTCTCTGACTAACCCTATTCCTAGTTTGCAAGAAACGCAACAGCAATGGCAAGAAAGGATTAGTTTAATACCTGGTGTATTGTGGCGAAATTTAATTAAAAATTACCGTGGCCTCAGTAAGGCTTTAGTACAGCCAATGATTGAAGCTTCAGGACTAGACTCTCAACAGTCTACTAATGACCTTAGTGCTTCGGACTGGCAAAAGTTATTTAAAAGTTGGCAAGAATGGTTAAAAAATCTGGAGCATTCCAAATTTGATCCTGGTTGGACAGCGAATGGATACACTGTAACGGGTTGGTTAAGTGTAGAATCTGTTGATACTGTCCAGGAATTACTGAATGATTATTATACTGGACAGCTGAATCAGCAAGAGTTTACTCAACTATATCATCAAATTAGCCAAAAACTTAAAAATATTACGGCTAAGTTACAGCTCAAGGCTGATACTTTTACCGAACGTTTAGACCAGTCGGATGGGGCAGAATTGTTGCGATCGCAAGCTGATTTACTGATGGCCAATCTTCACGAATGGCAACCGGGGATGAAAGCCATTACTCTCTGTGACTTTGAAACGGGGGAACCGATGGTCATCAAGTTAGACCCAGAGAAAAATGCGGTGCAAAATGCCCAAAGTCTTTATAAAAAGCACCAAAAGTTGAAACGGGCACGTCTAGCAGTTGAACCCCTTTTAGCAGTAGTCCAAGGGGAAATTGATTATTTGGAGCAAGTGGAAGCTTTTCTGTCTCAGTTAGATATTTACCAAACTCCAGAAGATTTACGCACTCTTGAAGAAATTCGGGATGAATTAATTCAACAAGCTTATCTTAAAGCTCCAGAACATCATCACCAAGATAATAAAAAGGATACAGAATTTTACCGTTACGAAACTCCTGGTGGATTTGAATTATTGGTTGGCCGTAATAATCGTCAAAATGATTTGTTAACTTTTCGGGTGGCAGGAGATTATGATTTGTGGTTTCATACTCAAGAAATTCCTGGTAGCCATGTTTTGTTGCGACTGGATGCTGGTGCCAAACCAGATGAAGTTGATTTACAGTTTGTTGCAGATATCAGTGCCTTTTATAGTCGTGCCCGTCAGAGTGAAATAGTCCCAGTTATTTATACCAAACCTAAGTTTGTTTATAAACCCAAGGGTGCTAAACCTGGTATGGTTGTATATAAGCAAGAACAGGTTTTTTGGGGGAAGCCACAAAGAGCTGAAACCCATATTGCCCAATTAATTGGGGTTCAAAATTAAAAATTTTTATAGAAATTGCTCAATAGTTTGTTACAATTAGTGATATAGATATTGTGAGATATATAACCCGCAAATCGCTGCGAACTTGGGAATGCGTAGCTGCTTGCTTGTTAATCTCGCAGAAATAACAACGGAAAATAATTTTTACTTAGACCTGCTTGACAAAGTTGGTCTTTTTTTTTTGCTGTCTATCGAAAAAGTTATGGTGGCTTTCAATATATAGCAGGGAATAGGGAAAAGTTGGAAAAACATTTTCTAGTCTAAGATTGGTCATTAGTTTATGTCTTAACCAATTCTTTCTTAGCTATAGAAAAACTCCAGTGGCCCAAGCATTCTATTGCTCCCTGCTCCGTAACCGCTCAACTAAACTTACTCAAACTTACTCAAAAACCTGAAAGCTTAGTTGTTCGCAGTGGATCGACCACTACAGGGTTAAACGGCAAACCCTTTATTCCTTGGTCAAAGACATCAGGAATTACTTTTTTAATTATATTAAATGACCCATTTACATCTGCATTACACGAGGTAATCTGGATGTATAAAACAGTATAAACAATCTCCCATTGAAGATTGCGGACAACGTATGATTAACGTTTAAAGTCTTATGATAATTTAGATTGGTAATAACTATGTCACAACAGAGTCTCATCAAAGTCAACCAAAATGGACAATACGGTCGGCAAAATTTTACATCTCCACCAAAATTGGATCTTGAGGTTGTCAACCAGGAACTTGCCCAAGCAGATGCTCATACTCTGGTGAAGTGGGGATATGCAACCTTTGGAGAAGGTTTAGTTATGAGTACCAGTTTTGGTATCCAGGCTGCTGTTATGTTACATCTAGTGACAACTGTTGTACCTAATATTCCTGTTATTTGGGTTGATACAGGATATTTACCAGCCGAAACTTATAGATTTGCTGAAGAGTTGACCGAACGATTGAGACTGAATCTTAAAGTATATCAATCTTCAATTAGTCCAGCTAGAATGGAAGCTCTACATGGCCGACTGTGGGCTGAGAATAATGCTGATGCTCTTAACCGCTATGACCAAATTCGCAAAGTAGAACCCATGCAAAGAGCATTAAAAGAGTTAGGGGCTAAAGCTTGGCTAGCTGGCCTACGGAAAGACCAAACTGACCACCGTAAGAGTCTTAACCGCATTAGTCAGCAATCGGGAATATATAAGATTTTACCTATATTAACTTGGAATGCCAGGGATATATACCAATATTTGACTGCTTACAATTTGCCTTATCATCCATTTTTCGATTTGGGTTATACTACTGTCGGAGATTGGCATTCTAGTCGTCCCTTGACTGCGGAAGATGAGAATGAACGGGATACTCGTTTTCATGGTCTTAAGCAGGAGTGCGGACTACATTTGCCTCAGACAGATGGACAAGCTCAAAGTTTAGATTCCAGTTCATTGTAATTGACGATCTATCAGCTATTCTCAATGAGCTAGGAGTAGGGGAGTGTTCAACAATTAATAATTAATAATTAATAATTAATTATTACCTCTTCTTAAAAACGGATAGGATTGACTAAAAGGAAAATTTTTTCTTTTTTCTCCTTTAAAGGAGAGGCTTTAAACCTTAATTATTCGGTAAGTTTAGCAACTTATGTCTGATTTGCAACGTACAAGCAAAAAAGTCTTGTTTGTTGATACTTCTTGAAGTCTGGGTTGAAATCTCTGGAGTTATATTACAGCGGATTCCACCTTGGTGAAGTACACCCGTCGCGGACAAGATACCCGCACTGGGAAGGTTTAATTGTTAATATCTGTAGTTCATATACCTGGAATCTGCTGTATCTCCATATCTGGCTTTAATAAATAAAATTTAAGAATTGAAAGTAAGGAAGAAATAATTTCTACATTCTCTATTTTTTTCCTTGCCTCCATCCTCTTATTTCCTGACTCCTCCCTAATTATTTATCTTTTTCTTTTGGGTTGAATACCCCGCTTTCTACACAGTTTTTACAATTGGTTGGGGTTTGAGTCCCCATCGACTTCTTCCTTATTCAATTATTAGTATTCAGGCGAAGATAATATTGCTGTTTGTGATGAAGTTAAAGTCTTTTTTCAATTCAAAGCTTCTGCATGATATCTTATATGTTCTTCTATAAAAGATGCAATAAAATAATAGCTATGATCGTAATCTTTTTGCATTCTTAAAGCTAGATTTACTCCTTTTTTTTTGACAAGCTTTTTCCAATACTTCTGGTAATAATTGTTTTTGGGATAAAAAGGGGTCAGCAGTTCCTATATCAATTATCAATTAAAATCGGATGACTATAACCATAATTTAAAATTAATTCACTAGCATCATAATCACGCCAGTTTTCTTGATTTGAACCTAAATAATTGCTAAAAGCTTTTTCACCCCAAGGACAACACATTGGTGCTGCAATTGGCGCAAAAGCGGAAATAGATTGATATTTTGCCGGATTTTTTATAGCACAAATTAATGCTCCGTGACCTCCCATGGAATGACCGAAAATACTTTGTTTATCTGGCTGAATTGGAAAATTTTTAGCTATGAGTTCTGGTAATTCTTTAACAACGTAACTATAAATTTGATAATGCTTTTTCCAAGGTTCTAATGTGGCATCAAGATAAAATCCTGCACCTGTACCAAAATCCCAACTATCGTTCTCATTTTTAATGCCAGTATTGCGCGGACTGGTATCTGGTACGACTAAAATTAATCCATATTTGGCAGCAAATTGTTGTGCCCCTGCTTTAGCCATAAAGTTTTCTTCAGTACAGGTTAAACCAGAAAGAAAATACAATACTGGTAATGGTTTTGATTTAGCTTCGGGAGGTAAATAAATTGAAAAACGCATCTGAATATTACAGATGTAAGATCAGTGGAAATAGTAGATAACTTTGCCGCCGAAGCATTGATGTTCTTTAACCAGTTTGAGTTCTGTAGACATAATTTAATAAGTAAGAAGAATAGATTAATTTTAATTTGTAACAGGTAGTAAATGTGGTTGACTCATAGAATTTTTTGTGATATTGACTATTAAGTAAATCAGTCAAGTTAATGAGAAAATGTAGGTGATAAAGGAATAGATAACAGTACATTTTCAAAACTTAAGTTTTTCTCACTAATATTGTTAATTTATTAACAAAAAAATCAGGTATTCAGCCTACTCTTAGCAAGTCAGAAGTTAGTATCAGTTATCAGTTATCAGTTATCAGTTATCAGTAACTTCTTATTCTTTCTCAATTTCAAAGGTTGCTTTTACCTTCTCTAAAACTAATAGCTGAAGTCCGTAGTTCCGACCCTAGAGGATAGCTAATAACCGACAGCTGTTTGCGCAGCATTCCGCAGGAAATGCTTACTTCAAAAGTTAAACAGTTACCAAGGTTTTTTGTCTGTTTTTGACAATTATTAATCGGTCAGTATTGATTAGTCCTATTTTTACTTCTTCCTTCTTCCTTATTACTTATTTAAAAAATTACAACACTACGAATAGACTTACCTTCGTGCATCAAATCAAAAGCATCATTAATTTTTTCCACTGGCATAACATGAGTAATCAAATCATCAATATTAATCTTTCCTTCCATATACCAATCAACAATTTTCGGTACATCTGTACGACCCCTCGCACCTCCAAAAGCTGTACCTTTCCATACCCTTCCTGTTACTAACTGAAACGGACGAGTACTAATTTCTTGTCCCGCACCAGCTACACCAATAATTACACTCATACCCCAACCTTTATGACAACATTCTAAAGCTTGACGCATCACATTAACATTACCAATACATTCAAAAGTATAGTCAGCACCACCTTTTGTTAAATCAACTAAATAAGGAACTAAATCACCTTCTACTTCTCTAGAATTAACAAAATGTGTCATGCCAAATTTTTCCGCTAATTCACGTTTACTAGGATTAATATCAACCCCAACAATCATATCAGCACCCACCATTTTTGCCCCTTGAATTACATTTAAACCAATGCCACCTAAACCAAATACAATTACTTTTGCACCAGCTTCAACTTTTGCCGTATTAATAACAGCTCCAATGCCAGTTGTTACTCCACAACCGATATAGCAAACCTTATCAAAAGGAGCATCTTTACGAATTTTTGCTACGGAAATTTCTGGTAATACTGTATAGTTTGCAAAGGTTGAAGTACCCATATAATGATGAATCATTTCACCATTTAATGAAAATCTACTGGTACCATTTGGCATTACACCACGACCTTGAGTAGTGCGAATTGCTTGACATAAATTAGTGTTTCATGCTGAGACAATACTCACACTGACGACATTCTGGGGTGTAGAGAGGGATAACATGGTCTCCTGGTTTGACGCTAGTGACATTTTGTCCAACTTCAACAACGACCCCAGCTCCTTCATGTCCTAAAATGCTAGGAAATAAACCTTCAGGGTCTGCACCAGAAAGAGTATAAGCATCGGTATGACAAATTCCGGTTGCTTTAATTTCTATCATTACTTCGCCAGCTTTTGGATTTTCTAAATTAACGGTTTCTATACTTAATGGTTTACGAGCTTCAAAAGCTACTGCTGCTTTTACTTCCATGTTGATATCCTGATAAAAATGACAGGATTAATCATAGTTTATGTAAGGAGAAAGAAGCAAGAATCAGGAGGATAAAAATAATGCAATAAATAGACAAATTTAAAATTTTGCCAGACAAAGATATGTGGCAATTCAAAAAGTTAGTAATGTCTATCATTGCTTCTGTTAGTTTCTTCTATAAACAGAAAAACTTGAAATTTTCGCTGAGAAGGATCTGTGGCAATTCGAGAAGTCAGTAACGCCTATAATTGGTGCTGTTAATTTCTTCTTTTTTCTTGCTGATTATCTCTTCCTTTATAAACAGAAAAGCTTGGAATTTTGAGGTGTTCAAGAGTTGCTTTTATTCTCAAAGCCAGGAAATATCTATCATGGCTGTGATAGATTGATTATTCTTTCTTTCTGATTTTCTTTTCCTGGTTCCTTTCTAGTTAGTATGAGATCAATTCTAGAAAATAATAGAGCAAATAGAAAAATTTAAAATTTGGGCACAGAAGGAGTTGTGGCAATTTGAGAAGTTAATCATGTCTATCATTGCTTCTGTTAGTTTCTTCTATAAACAGAAAAATCTGATTTTCTTTTCCTGGTTATTTTCTAGTTAGTATCAAATAAATTCTGGAAAATAATAGAGCAAACAGAAAAATTTAAAATTTGGGCACAGAAGGAGCTATGGCAATTTGAGAAGTTAATCATGTCTATCATTACTTCTGTTAGTTTCTTCTATAAACAGAAAAACTTGAAATTTTCTTTTCGCTGAGAAGGAGCTGTGGCAATTCGAGAAGTCAGTAATGTCTATAATTGGTGCTGTTAATTTCTTCTTTTTTCTTGCTGATTATCTCTTCCTTTATAAACAGAAAAGCTTGGAATTTTGAGTTCTTCAAGAGTTGCTTTTATTCTCAAAGCCAGGGTATATCTATCATGGCTGTGATAGATTGATTATTCTTTCTTGCTGATTTTCTTTTCCTGGTTATTTTCTAGTTAGTATGAGATCAATTCTAGAAAATAATAGAGCAAATAGAAAAATTTAAAATTTGGGCACAGAAGGAGTTGTGGCAATTTGAGAAGTTAATCATGTCTATCATTGCTTCTGTTAGTTTCTTCTATAAACAGAAAAGCTGGAAATTTTGAGATAGTCAAGAGCTGTTTTTATTCTGAAAGTCAGGAAATATCTATCATGGCTGTGATAGATTGATTATTCTTTCTTGCTGACTTTCTTTTCCTGGTTATTTTCTAGTTAGTATGAGATAAATTCTAGAAAATAATGCAGCAAATAGAAAAATTTAAAATTTTACCTGAGAAAGAGCTGTGGCAATTTGAGAAGTCATAAGAAGTTCTATAGAATAAAATTGTTATCAGAGTTGACTGTAGGTAAAAACAGAAATACTTACTTATTTACTCCTATTGACCATCATGATTTTCTCCTCTACGTCGTCCTACCGATGGCTCCCCTACCTGACTCCTTATTCTGTACAGCCTCACATAAAATTGGTATTACCTCTTCCTTACTTCCTTTATAATTAGTATGAGATAAATTCTAGAAAATAATGCAACAAACAGAAAAATTTAAAATTTTACATGAGAAAAAGCTGTGGCAATTCGAGAAGTTAGTAATTTTTATGATTGCTGATGTTAATTTATTCTTCCTTCTTCCTTTCTAATTAGAATTAGACAAGTTATTCAAAATAATACAACAATTAGAAAAATCTGTTCCAATTGGAGAAGTTAGCAATGTCTATCATTCCTTCTTTCTTCTTCCTTCTTCCTTCTTCCTTCTTCCTTTTTTAATTATAATGAAAATCGCGATCGCACAACTTAATCCCACTATTGGTGATATTACAGGCAATGCAAAATTAATTTTAGAAGCTGCACAAAAAGCTGAAAATTTAGATGCCAAGTTGATGATTACTTCAGAATTATCTCTAATAGGTTATCCACCACGAGATTTATTAATTTATCCTAGTTTAGTTGAAGCTGCTGTTACAGAGTTAGAATATTTAGCCAAAAATTTACCATCAGAAATAGCAGTTTTAGTGGGAACTGTAACTTTTAATTCTCAAGCTAATGAAACAGGAGAGAAATCATTATTTAATAGTGCGGCTTTATTAGGTAATGGAGAAGTAAAACAAATCTTTCATAAAAGGCTTTTGCCTACTTATGATGTATTTGATGAACAACGATATTTTGAGCCTGGTAAAACTAGCGATTTTTTCACGTTAGAAATTCCTGGAAAAACCTCAGAATCTTTAACGAAAATTGGCGTGACTATTTGCGAAGATTTATGGAATGATGCCGAATTTTGGGGAAGGCGAAATTATGCTTGTGATCCAATGAAAGAATTAGCAGAAAATCAAGTTGATTTTGTAGTAAATATGTCTGCTTCTCCGTATAGAGTAGGAAAGCAAAAATTGCGAGAGGCAATGTTAGAACATAGTACGAATCGTTATCAAATACCAATTATTTATGTTAATCAGGTAGGTGGTAATGATGATTTGATTTTTGATGGTTGTAGTGTGGTTTTTAATAAGATTGGTAATGCGATTTATCGTGCTAGTGCTTTTGAGACAAATCTGGCAGTTGTTGAATTTAATCCAGCAAAAAAAGATTTGATTGTGACTAATTTTGAAAGTCTATATTTAGCAGAAAGTGAGGATGAAGAAATTTGGTCTGCTTTGGTCTTAGGAGTAAAAGATTATCTACGGAAGTGTGGTTTTTCTAAAGTTGTTCTTGGTTTAAGTGGGGGAATAGATTCAGCTTTAGTTGCAGCGATCGCTACTGCTGCTTTAGGTAAAGAAAATGTTTTTACTATTTTGATGCCTTCTCCTTATAGTTCCGATCATTCTGTTAAAGATGCTTTGGAATTAGCGGAAAATTTGGGTGTTGCTAAACAAGTTATTCCTATTGGGGATTTAATGAAAAGTTATGACAATAGTTTGCAAGATTTATTTGCAGGTACAAATTTTGGCATTGCTGAGGAGAATATTCAATCTCGGATTCGCGGTAATTTATTAATGGCAATTTCTAATAAGTTTGGGTATTTGCTTTTATCCACGGGTAATAAGTCAGAAATGGCGGTTGGTTATTGTACTCTTTATGGTGATATGAATGGTGGATTAGCAGTAATTTCTGATGTGCCGAAAACTCGTGTTTATTCTCTGTGTCACTGGTTGAATCAACAGGCAGTTAACAATAATCAAAATTTCTATGGAGCCGAAAATTTACTAATTACTGAACAGCAAAATATTATTCCAGAAAATATTCTGACTAAAGCTCCTAGTGCTGAGTTGAAAGAAGGTCAAAAAGATGAGGACTCTTTACCATCTTATGAAGTTTTGGATGATATTTTATACCGCTTAGTAGAAAAGTGTGAGTCTTTGGCAGAAATTATTGCAGCAGGACATGATTCAGAAGTAGTAAATAAGGTTATAAAGTTAGTGATGCGGGCAGAATTTAAACGTAGACAAGCACCCCCTGGGTTGAAAATTAGCGATCGAGCTTTTGGTACTGGTTGGCGAATGCCTATTGCTAAGAAAAGTTCTTGGTAGATTTGAGGTTGTGAGTTTTCAGTTTTGGCTAAAAGTTCATCTCTAGTCTCATAAATAGCTGGTAAAATGCAATTAAAAAGTTACAGTCATCTTTATTGAGCTAAAAAATCATTCTGAACGCCACCAGAAAAAAGACTCAGGGGATGGCTATCTATCTCAACCCTCAAATATTGGAAAACTCATTTGGCTAAAAGTTCATCTCTAGTCTCATAAATAGCTGGTAAAATGCAATTAAAAAGTTACAGTCATCTTTATTGAGCTAAAAAATCATTCTGAACGCCACCAGAAAACAAGACTCAGGAGATGGCTATCCATCTCAACCCTCAAATATTTGGAAAATTCATTTGACTAAAAGTTCATCTCTAGTCTCATAAATAGCTGCTAAAATGCAATGAAGAAGTTATGCTCATTTTTATTGAGCTAAAAATCATTCTGAACGCCACCAGGAAACACAGGAGATGGCTATCAATTTCAACTCTCAAATATTTGGAAAATTCATTTGACTAAAAGTTCATCTCTACTCTGACAAATAGCTGCTAAAATGCAATGAAGAAGTTATGCTCACCTTTATTGAGCTAAAAAATCATTCTGAACGCTACCAGAAAACAAGACTCAGGGGATGGCTATCCACCTCAACCCTCAAATATTGGAAAATTCATTTGGCTATAAAGTTAATCTCTGCTCTGACAAATAGCTGCTAAAATGCAATGAAGAAGTTATGCTCACCTTTATTGAGCTAAAAAAATCATTCTGAACTCCACCAGAAAACAAGACTCAGGAGATGGTAATCAATCTCAACCCTCAAATATTGGAAAACTCATTTGAGTAAAAGTTAATCTCTACTCCGATCAATAGCTGGTAAAATGCAATTAAAAAGTTATAGTTATTCTTGTTGACTAACAAAATCATTCTGAACGCTACCATAAAAAAGACTCAGGGGATGGTAATCAATTTCAATCCTCAAATATTTGGAAAGCTCATTTGGCTAAAAGCTCATCTCTACTCCGATAAATAGCTGGTAAAATGCAATGAGAAAGTTATATTGATCTTTATTGACCAACAATTTCATTCTGAACGCCACCAGAAAACAAGACTCCGGGGATGGCTATCAATTTCAACCCTCAAATATTTGGAAAGCTCATTTGACTAAAAGTTCATCTCTAGTCTCATAGATAGGTGGTAAAACCTAACGAGAAAGTTATAATTGCCTCTATTTTTCCCAAAAACTCATTGTGAACGCCACCAAGACTGAGGGGATGGCTATCAATCTCAACCCTCAAATATTTGGAAAGCTCATTTGACTAAAAGTTCATCTCTAGTTTCATAGATAGGTGGTAAAATCTAACGAGAAAGTTATAATTACCTCTATTTTTCCCAAAAACTCATTGTGAACGCCACCAAGACTGAGGGGATGGCTATCAATCTCAACCCTCAAATATTTGGAAAGCTCATTGGGCTAAAAGTTCATCTCTAGTCTCATAGATAGGTGGTAAAATCTAACGAGAAAGTTATAATTGTCTCTATTTTTCCCAAAAATTCATTGTGAACGCTACCAAAAAAGACTCAGGAGACGACAATCAATTTCAACTCTCAAATATAAGGTGAGTTTGTTACCTTTTTCTTTCGATGCGAAATGCCGCATAAACATAATTTTTAATTTTCTCCTTCTAAGATAATAAGTTAATAGCTGACTGCTGAATGCTGACTGCTAAACGCTTACTAATCAATACCAAACTCGCGGAGAACAACTAGGTCTTTTTAAATAAAAAAGACGGAGATAATGCCAAACCGAATTAAACCAATTTTTCACATTAATTATTGACTGCCCACAATAGCGACAAATCATCCCTTTAGGAATACGAGTAACACCTGCTTCACCAGACATATCAATACCTAAACTTTGCCACAAACCACGAACTTTTGTAACTACCTCTGACGTAACAGGTTGCCCAACAAAAATGAAACTTCCAATTACAGAATTATCAGCTAAACCCAAGAGACTATTAACCATTTCCGACCCACCTTTTAAGCATTGTCTGTCTATCCAGATAGGATAATTTTCTTGCCAAACCTCAGTATACGAACGCCAATTTCCTGTTAAAAATTTTTCCCCTCTAGCACTCCTGCCAAATCTAATAATTTCCCAACTCATCCAACTTGCTTCTACTCCTAAATGTACTTTTAAATCTTGCCGATACTCAGCACCATTAAATAGTATTGTTGGTTGAGGAAACCATTCTAAACAAGACTCACTATCAAGGTTAATACTAATATTCTGTTGAGCAAGCTGACCATTACTACGATAAATTTTACTAGCAGCAGCAGTAGTAATTAAAGCATGAGTAGTTGGTTGTAATTCGATATTAATAGAAAGGCGATCGCCTCCAACAACACCACCAGCAGTATGTAAAATTACACTATGACAAACTTCATTTCCTTCTGGATAAAAAGGTCTTTGTATTTTTAATGGTGCTTGATTTTTACTTGCCAGAATTTGAGTAGTGTTGTTTTGCTTGCCATAAATTAAATTCAGACTACCGTGCCATTCTTTAGTCATAATCAAGATTTTTTTAGAGACTTTTTATATAGGAGAAGAAAGAAGGAAGAAGAAATAACCGAAGTTAGAAAAATCTTACATTGTCTGAGTTTTAAGCTGTCGAGTTGCCCTAATCTTTCCTTCGACCTCTATATCCATAAATATAGAGAAAATCTTCTCATCACTTACTGTGGGATAGTCAATTTTAGTTATCGCGGAAAAATGTGACTTAGTCTCATACCCAGGTCGAAATAATTCAAGCAAAATGTTGACTTGAAAAATTTACTTCAGTCAAAGGTCTTTGTATTTTTAATGGTGCTTGATTTTTACTTGCCAGAATTTGAGTATGATTGTTTTGCTTGCCATAAATTAAATTCAGACTACCGTGCCGTTCTTTAGTCATAATTAGGATTTTTTAGAGACTTTTTATATAGGAGAAGGAAGAAGAAAGAAGCGAAGTTGGAAAAATCTTACGTTGTCTGAGTTTTAAGCTTTTGATCTGTCTGCTCCCTTTCCTTCGACTTTTATATCCATAAATATAGAGAGAATATTCTCATCATTACCGTGGGATAGTCAGTTTTAGTTATCGCGCAAAAAAGCAGCTTAGTCTCATACCAAGGTCGAAAGAATTCAAGCAAAATTTTGACTTGAAAAACTTACTCCAGTAAAAGGTCTTTGTATTTTGAAGGAAAAATCCTACGTTCTCTGAGTTTTAAGCTGTCGAGTTGTCCTAACCTTTCCTTCGACTTTTATATCCATAAATATAGAGAGAATATTCTTATCATTACCGTGGGATAGTTAGTTTTAGTTATCATGGAAAAAAGCAGATTAGTCTCATACCCAGGTCGAAAGAATTCAAGCAAAATTTTGACTTGAAAAACTTACCCCAATAAATTGATATAGTAATTTAAAATAAGAATGAAGCACTTTTTCCGCTGAAAGTATTCCAAGGCAATAAATGCTTGTATCAATCTAAACTGAAATGACTGTAACTCCAAAATTACTGTTAAGTTTTCTAGTGAGCTTTTCTTACCCTATTACCAATTATTTAGGGTTTGCTGAAAAAGTATTTTTGTAGGAGTCAGGAGTTAAGGGGAATGTAGATTTAAACGAAGAAGTAGAAAAAATAATTTTCAGATATTTTTTAGCCCTTATTTACTCAAAGTCCTCACATTTTACAGCACTTTTTAAGATAGTGAAGTACAGTTAACATTTATCTCTCTTTCCTACTGCCTACTCCCTTCTCCACTAACTTGTACTAATATATTTCGTTTTCTAGGTCCGTCTAATTCAAAAAATAATACTGACTGCCAAGTTCCTAAAGCTAATTTTCCATCCACAACAGGAATAACTTCATTATTATTTAAAGTCATAGCCATCAGATGAGAATGAGCATTAATAGGTTCATCGGGAGGCACATCTCGCAGATGCAAATCATTATGGAGATATTTGTCAGATTCTGGCGCTAACTTTCTCAGATATACTTTTAGGTCTGTGATTAATCTTTCCTCATTTTCGTTAATAGCTAAAGCTGTAGTTGTATGTTGAGAAAATACAATTACTTGCCCATTTTTTATGCCAGTCGCATTTAAGATATCAATAATTTGAGGAGTAAGATTGTATATTTCTATTCCTGGAGCAGTTTCTATTTCTATAAATTCATTTTTTATCGACATAACAATGTATTATCGAATAATTAATAATGAATAATTAATAATGAATAATTAAGAGTTGATAGTTAATAATTATTCATTCAACAATTCAGGTTTAAAACATTCCCTTTTAAGGGGATAAAATCAAACAAAATCTTTTTAGTCAATCCTCTTCTTTTGAAAATAGGTAATTATTAATTGTTGATTTTTAATTGTTAATTGCTGAACTTATCTATAGTTGTAGTAGAAAAAATTAGTCAACTAAACTTGTTTCTTCAGTTGTAATAGAAATTTTTCCTACAGCATGACCCATTTCACTATAAGCATGAGCTTCTGCTATTTCTTCTAATTTATATGTACGGCCAATAATTGATTTAACTAATCCATCTTCAATGAATTCTCGCAGAGCATTTAAGTCACGGGGGTTTGGTTGGGCAAGAATTAATTTAGATTTTTTACCAGGCACAAATAAGCTTAAGAAAGTAGGAGGTAAATTGTCTACAGTTGGCAGAGTAGATATATAAATTCCCTCTGGTTTCAAAATATTTTCACAACTGGAAAAAGTTTCTTTAGCCACAGCATCAAAAATAATATCGTACTGCTCTAATTCTTTAGTAAAATCAATTTGATTATAGTCAATAACCCGACTCGCTCCTAAACTTTCTACTAGGGTAATATTGTTACTACTACAAACACCTATTACTTCAGCTTTCATTGCTTTGGCAATTTGTACTGCAAAGATACCAACTCCACCAGAAGCACCATTAATTAATACTTTTTGTCCTGGTCTAATTTGACCTAAATCAAGTAATCCTTGAAAAGCTGTTAAACCTGCAACTGGAACTGTTGCTGCTTGAGAATGAGTCATATTTTTTGGTTTTAATGCCGCAGTATTTGCAGGTACAGCAATATATTCAGCATAAGCACCTCCTGTTAATGGATTAATAAATGTATAAATTTCATCTCCTGGTTCAAAATTTTTTACTTGTTCCCCTACTTCTAATACGACTCCAGATAAGTCTGAACCTAAAATAATAGGAAAGTTAAAACCTGATAATAATTGTAGTTGCCCTTGTCGAATTTTCCAATCTACAGAGTTAACACTTGTAGCGTGAATTTTTACTAATAATTGATTGGGTGTAATTTGAGGTTGGTTAATATCTGAATATTCCAAGACATCTATAGAACCATAGCGATTAATAGTGACTGCTTTCATAGAGTTTTTCTGTAAAATTAGGACTTGAATTAGAATACCAAGATTTTTCTTGTTTAGCAAGGTACGTTCAACAATTAATAATTAATAATTAATAATTAATAATTACCTCTTCTTTTCAAGGAAAGGATTGACGCTTAAGGAAAATTTTTTCTTATCTTGGTCGATTGGATATGGCTCCGAGACCCGTTCTTGCAGACCCGCTCCGAAGATCGCCATCCCACCCTACGGGAAGCTGCGCTAACAACCGCTTTTTTCTCCTTTAAAGGAGAGGCTTTAAACCTTAATTATTAGGTAATAAGGAAGAACTGAAATTGGCAGATGGAAGAATGAATCAAAGGAAATAATGATAGAGATAGGTAGAAGATTGGATTTGATAGCAACTCATTATATCCATCAGTTGATAATTCGCTGTTTGTAGAATTATAGTCATTTCAGTTGAGATGGACACTAGGGTTTCTTCCCTAGAAATACATTCAGCCAAAACAGTGTTTCATTGTTATCTGAAATTACTAAATTTGTGAAAATTGCCATGATTCCATTCAGATTTTGTAGCCAGAGTAAAGAAGTAAAAAGGAAGAATAAATCAAGGAAAATAATCATATATATAGAAAATTCGCTGTTTGTAGAATTATAGTCATTTCAGTTGAGATGGACACTAGGGTTTCTTCCCTAGAAATACATTCAGCCAAAACAGTGTTTCATTGTTATCTGAAATTACTAAATTTGTGAAAATTGCCATGATTTACTTCAGATAAAAAATCTGATATTTTTGATTTCTCTTTTTTTTCTTATAGCAGGGAACAGTGGGAAAAACATTTACCCTTATTCAGATCATCATCTACATAAGTCCTCAACAAATACGGTTTCCTACGGAATGCTGTGCAAATAGATAAGACCAAAACTCATAAATTATCGAACCATTAGAGTAGCTCTTCAGATGATAGAACTGCCCAAAAAAATCCTTAACTGAACAGAATTGCGTCCTAATCTACTTGTCTATTGCTATATTTCATAAATAGACATCTCCGATCATAAAAAATCCAATTAATTATCCTACAAAAATTATTAATTATTTCCACCTACTCCCTACTACCTACTTCCTCTTTTATGGAGATGTCTAATATAAGATTGGAAATAAAATTTTAATTGATATTATTGCTTGTTTAATCATCAAAACATCATCCTCATAGAGTAGCTATTTAGATGATAGAACTTCCAAAAAAAATCCTTAACTGAACCGAATTGAGTCCTAACCTACCTGTGTATTGCTATATTTCATAAATAGACTATCTTCGATCATAAAAAATAAAATTAATTATCCTACAGAAATTATTAATTATTTTCACCTACTCCCTACTACCTACTTCCTCTTTTATGGAGATGTCTAATATAAGATTGGAAATAAAATTTTAATTGATATTATTGCTTGTTTAATCATCAAAACATCATCCTCATAGAGTAGCTATTTAGATGATAGAACTTCCAAAAAAAATCCTTAACTGAACCGAATTGAGTCCTAACCTACCTGTGTATTGCTATATTTCATAAATAGACTATCTTCGATCATAAAAAATAAAATTAATTATCGTACAGAAATTATTAATTCTTTTCACCTACTCCCTACTACCTACTTCCTCTTTTCTGGAGATGTCTAATATAAGATTAGAAATAAAATTTCAATTGAAATTATCATTTTATTTTGGGTTTAATACCCCGCCGTCTACACGGTGTTGACAATTGGTTATGGTTTGAGTCCCCATCCATTTTTTCTTCCTTCTTCCTTCTTCCTTCTTCCTTCTTCAATGCTTGTTTAATCATCAAAACATTATCCGACAAACGACAAGAGAAGCTAAAATTCCTGCTACATCAGCACATAAAGCAGCAGGTAAAGCATATCTAGTTCTTTTAATTCCAACACTACCAAAATAAACAGCCAATACATAAAAAGTAGTTTCAGTAGAACCCTGCATAGTTGATACTAAATAAGAAAGAAAACTATTGGGTTCATTTGTCACTATTTCCGACATAATACCAAAAGTACCACTACCAGATAAAGGTCTAATCAACGCCATAGGTAATGCTTCAGTCGGCATTCCAATTAAATTAGTTATAGGCGATAAAATTACAGCCAAAATATCTAGAGCACCACTAGCTCTAAACATTCCAATAGCAACAAAAATTGCCACCATAAAAGGAATTATTCTGACGGCAACTTCAAATCCTGCTTTTGCTCCTTCCGTCATTTTTTCATAAACTTTAACTCCTCGAAAATAGCCAAAAAGTAGAAAGGAACAAATTAATATTGGCAATAACCAATTAGACACACTCTCCAGAAAAGCAAAACTAAAAATATAGGTGATGCCTTTGAGATTTAAGCGATAAATTACCGCACCTAAAAAAGCACCGATTAAACTAGCAAAAATTAATTTGCCAATTCTGTTAGGTGGAGTTAATTCAGATTTATTTGTCTCACCTTCTAATAAATCATTGCCGTCTAAATCTGCTGACGAAATAGGTTGATTTAAACTAGGCATAGATTGCCGACGTGCAAAAAACTTTGCTGCGAAAATAGCCGTAATTGTAGAACAACAAGTAGCAAAAATTGCAGGTAAAATAACATCTCCAGGATTAGTAACACCAGCACTAGCTCGAACAGTTATTACACTAATAGGAATAATCGTAACTGAAGAAGTATTAATAGCTAAAAATAAACACATAGCATCTGTAGCAGTTCCCTTTTCCGGATTTAATTTATCCATTTCTACCATCGCTTTTAAACCCATTGGCGTCGCAGCATTTCCCAATCCTAAAGCATTAGCAGCTATATTCAAAATAATGGCAGACATTGCAGAGTGATTTGCAGGTATATCGGGAAAAAGTTTCACCATTACAGGACGAATTAAACGGGCAATTACAATCATTCCTCCTGCTGCTTCAACTACTTGAATTATGCCTAACCATAATGCCATACTACCAATTAATCCGATGGCTAAAGTAACAGCATTTTTTACAGATTCAAATGATGCTTCAGTTATTTCTGTCATCCTACCGTTATATGCTGCTATAACTGTAGCTGAAACTATCATAAATAGCCAAATATTATTAATTGGTGATACTTGTTGTTTATTCATTTATAGCAGGGAACAGGGAACAGGGAATAGGGAATAGGGAATAGGGAATAGGGAATAGAATAGAAATTAAAGATAGGTGTATTTCATTAGTCTGAGAAACGCTATAACTTCTAACTTTACCGAATAATTAAGGTTTAAAGCCTCTCCTTTAAAGGAGAAAAAAGAAAAAAAATTTCTTAAGCGTCAATCCTTTTATTTTCAAGGATAGGTAATTGTTAATAATTAATAATTAATAATTAATAATTAATTTTTGAATACTAGCTTTTATCCCCAATAATTAAAGATATAGCAGAAGGAAGAAGTAAGAAGTAAGAAGGTATTAGTTATCTAAGAGATCAGGAAAAATCGTGCTTTGTCTGAGTTTTAAGCTCTTGATATATCCGCCCCCTTTCCTTTGACTACTATAAAAGATATTAGCTAAATCGAAGTATTACTTAGTAAATAATTATTTTGACAGCAGAAGAAAGAAGGTAAGCATTCAGCGGTCAGTTATCAGGGATCAGCTATTACTTTTAGTTTACGATCAAAGCTTTATTAATTGTCTTACTACAAAATTTGGCTCCCTTGCCCTTAAAGTCTATTTTAATTTAAACACTGTTCTATATGAGAAAGTCTTATTGCTGAGAGCTGAAAGCTAATAGCTGAATGCTTACGAAAGAACAAATAAGAAAGAAGTCCTTTAGTTATCTAGGAGAGAAGAAAAAATCTTAGTTGTCTGAGTTTTAAGCTTTTGATATATCTGCGCCCTTTGCTTCGACTGCTATAAGATAAATTATCAATGTGATTAAATAAAAAATGAATCGAAAAAAGATGTAGAACATTAGGCAGTATTTGTCAGTATATTTTTTATCAAAATCATTTTCATCTGACCAAAAAATCATGCTTAAACCCTCACATTTTAAGGAGATAAAAAACAAAATCCTGCATTTTCAAAGCTTATCTATTGCAGGAGGTATTGATAATTAATAGCTGAATTGACCGACAAATCACTACTTAGGATAAATGCACTTTTTTTCTTAGCGAATAAATAATTATAGTAGTTGAAGGAAAAGGCGCAGACAGAGTAAAAGCTTAGAACTCAAACAACATAAAATTTTTCCTTCTATCCTACATAACTAAACACCTTTTCTCCTAGATAACTAATATCATGTTCCCCCTCCGGGGGAGCTACGCTAACGGTTGAATACTTATAAATAACTGTTGTTAGTCCTCAGGAGTCAACCCACCCCTCGCCCCTCCCCCTCCCAGGAGGGGAACTCAGTCCTCAGGAGGAAATATTGGAGGAAAAGAGGAAATATTGGAGAATAGTATTGAGAATTTCAGTATTTCTTTGGTACTGTCGGTACTATCAGTCCTTAAATTTTATTTATAACTGATCCGTCCGAACATGATATAAACACCTTTTCTCCTAGATAACTAAATACCTTCTTCCTTCTTATACCAATTCCCCAAAATAATGCTATACTTCCGATGCGACTTCAGTTATTAAGTAATAATAATCCTTCAGTAATGTTTGTAAAGATTATCGGCATTAAACCAAAATATATTATGTCTTTTAACCCTACTCCCTACTCCCTACTCTCAAGGAGATGTAGCAATATTTTTGAGAAATGGTATTACTTCTTACTTCTTCCTTCTTACTTCTTCCTTCTTCAAGACTTCTTCAGTGCCTCTGTCAAAATAAATTCTGCTACTCTTAAATCCACAGGAGTTGTCACCTTAAGATTAGTCTCCTCCCCCGCAACAACCTTTACAGGCAAACCACACTTTTCAAACAAAGCAGCATCATCAGTAACTTCCCAACCCAACTGACGCCCCTTTTTGTGACATTCCTTCAACAACTTCACCTCAAAACCTTGAGGTGTCTGAGCAGCCCATAAATTGCGACGATCTGGTGTATCCTGAATTAAGCCCAACGAATCAACAACCTTAATCGTGTCCTTAACTGGCACAGCAGCAATTAAACCAGGACACTTAACAACCTCTTCCGCACACCTATCCAATAGTTCTGGAGTAGCCAAACATCTGGCCCCATCGTGAATTAACACCTGTTCCGCCTCCGGAGGCAAAGCCTGTAAACCCTTATAAACAGACTCCTGACGAGTCGATCCTCCCTCAATTAACTCTATAGACTTATTAGTAGACAAACCAGAAATCATCTGTTGAAAATCTGGAAAATCAACAGGCTGGCCAATAATACCAATCCAATTAATATAACGAGATTTGAAAGCAGCCTCAAGAGTCCAACTTAGCAAAGATTTACCCAATAGAGTCAACAAAAGCTTGTTCCGTTGGCTTCCCATGCGTCGCCCCATACCAGCAGCAGGAATCAATAAATACATTTAATTTTGTGTTTTATGTTTCTAATTAATAATTCAATATAGGTATATAGTCCTCCTAAAAGGGGCAGACTTTAAACCCAATTTTTCGGTAAAAATTGAATGTCTACTAAAGAAATAACCCCCAATCAGAATCGTAAGATATGGTTGTTATTGTGTTCAACTAAAAATTAAGCTAAATTCCTTAAATATGAGAATACTAGCCCTTGTCCCTGGTGGAATTGGCGACCAAATCTTATTCTTTCCTACTCTGGATGACCTGAAAAAATCTTATCCAGAATCTCAAATTGATGTAATTGTAGAACCTCGCTCAAAGGGTGCATACCGAGTTTGTAAGTCCGTACAGGATGTCCTGGCCTATGACTTCAAAGATGCCAATAGTCTCGCTGACTGGGGAAACTTGTTAGGTATTATGCGCGATCGCGAATACGAAGCAGTAATTTCTCTCGGACAACGTTGGACAGTTGGCCTTTTGCTGTGGTTAACAGGAATTCCTCAACGGGTAGGTTATGCAGGTAATGGGGCCATTTTTCTAACCAACCCTATACCCCTGAAAACTGAACAATATGCAGCTCAGATGTACCATGATTTATTGCCAGGAATGGATGTTGTAACGCCTTTCCCTGGACTATCTATTAATGTACCTAAAGCAGATATTGATTGGGCAGAAGCTGAACAAAAATTTTTAGGAGTATCGGAAAGTGGGTATGTTCTGATTCATGGCGGTTCTAGTGAACTAGCTCAGATTAAAGGTATTGATAAAATCTACCCTACCAATTATTGGCAGGAGATTATTACAGAACTACAGCAGAAGCAACCTAATTTACCAGTAGTGGTAGTCAAAGGTCCTGAAGATGGAACTTGGGTCAATGAAATTACTCAATTGTGTCCAGATGTTAAAGTAGTGATGCCTGGGGATATAGGTAAATTGGCAGCCATTATCGCTGCTGCTAATTTAATGCTCTGTACTGATAGTGCTCCTATGCACTTAGCAGTTGCAGTTGGGACATATACTATTGCTCTATTTGGTCCAACTAACCCAGAAAAATTATTACCCAAGAGCGATCGGGTAATTGCGGTCAAATCTCCTACTGGTAAAATGAGCGATATTTCACCCCAAGAAGTTTTAAATAAAATTTGGGGTGGAGAAGGGTGAAGAAGCGGTCAGCGGTCAGCATTCAGCAATCAGTAGGATCATTTTTTTAAGGGTAAGCATCTTGTTGTCAGGCAGTCTTTGCTTCACAAAAATTTTCTCTAACCCTAAGTTTTCTGTCTGGGTCGAAGTGGTCTAGCACTCCCATGTGGAATGGGCATCTTGCCCGTTCCTGATATTTTCCTGTTCCTGATATTTTCACCGCAGGCAGGATAACCAACCCACTGATATTCATCCCGCTCCTCAGCAATGCCCAGGTGTTTGACATTTCTCTTTTGCCTGTGGCCTATTTTGGTGGGCGTTCCTTAGCGGATGTTTGGTCTGCAAGGTTGCACCGCTGTAACCTCAAATTCAATTTATTTGCTAACAGAGCATACTGCCATATCTATAGGTATTAATATTCGGTAGTCCTGCATGGTAATGTTGAGGATATATATTTTTTAATTTCCCCCATCTCCCCATCCCCCCATCTTCCCATACCCCCATCTCCCCATCTCCCCATCCCCACCACCTAATCTTCTTCTGGAATTGAGCTAAAAAATTCTTCTGCTAAGTCATAACCTAACATTTGAGACATGGACATTAATCTAGATTTGCTAGAAATACCTTGTTGATGTAGCCATTTTCTTAAGACAAAAATTTTTTGCATCAAAAATATTTCTAACGCTTCTGGGTTATATTGGACACCTTCAGTCCGATGAAATTGGTGAGGTACAAGCATAGCAGTATAACGAGCTAATTCACCCTCTTTCCAGTTAAGCAAAAATGGCAACCAAGGATAAAGACTGTCCAAACGAATAAACCATAAACGTACTTCTGGAATTTCTGAAAGTTCTCGTGGGTCTTGGGGGTCGCGATTATAGTTAATGGTAAAGTTTAGCTGCTGTTCGGAAGAGGCGATCGCTCCTTCAGTCAGCAGTTGAGATATGACACTTTTAACTGGAGATACATCCAAGTTATGGAAGTGTTCGGTATTAAGGGCGATCGTAATTGCCATCTTTTAAGGTATAAATAATTATCAATGTATTTTTATATAGCAGAAGGAAGAGGGAAGAAGGAAGAGGGAAGAAGGAAGAAGGCGTTTAGTTATCTAGGAGAGAAGGACAAATTTTGTGTTGTCTGAGTTTTAAGCTTTTGCTCTGTCAAATACAGTAATGGCGACTGCTGTAGCAAAAAACGGGATAGTTAGGACTGATGCTGATGATCAACCAAATCAGGGGAAATGTTTTTCCCACTACTCCCTACTCCCTACTCTCTGCTACATAAATCATCTTAGATTAGGAAGCAAGTTGATTCAAAAAATTCCTCTTAAACCTGATTTTTTGAAAATATACAGCCTTTTTGATGTTGCTCGGTGGCATAAAAAACGGGATAGTTAGGACTGATGCTGATGATCAACCGAATCAGAGGAAATGTTTTTCCGACTACTCCCTACTCCCTGCTCCCTGCTATTGCCCAATAGTAAAACTAAACGTTTCAGTACGAATTGCTATAGAATAATTTGCAATTGATTTGGAGAAAGGTTGGCGCTGTGAAACAAATTTACTCATTAGAAGATGCTCTAAATTATTGTAAGGCTAAGGGAATGCGCCTGAGTCGTCAGCGTCGATATATACTAGAAATTTTGTGGCAAGAGAAAAAACATCTATCAGCTAGAGAAATTTACCATCGATTAAATCTCCAAGGTAAGGAAATTGGTCACACTTCTGTATATCAAAATCTTGAATTTCTATCAAAAGAGGGAATTATTGAATGTATTGAACGTGCTGATGGTTGTTTATATGGCCATAAAGGCGAATCTCATTCTCATATTAACTGCTTGGATACGGGACAAATTATGGATATTTATGTAGAATTGCCTCAAGAGTTGCTTGAACAAATTGAAACACAGATAGGAGTTAAAATTACTGACTATCGTATAGACTTTTATGGTCACTACAGTCATAATTTTGGCAGTAGAACGATAAAAGATTAGAAAATAAAAGGCTATTTGACTGAGAAGTATCAGTAAATTAACTCGAATAGACCTAATTCTCATCAGCCACAAAATTAAGCATCATTTATAATAAACATCTACTGCCTCTGAACCAGTCCAAAAAATTAAAAATGCAGTTTAAAGCTACTCACCTAAATTATTTTCAGGTGATCCAATAGTTAAGAAAATGCCCAGATAAAAGATTAAATAAATTTACTAAAATCAAGACTTTTGGCTGAGGTTAGGTTAAATGAAAAATTTAGTCAATGTGCTGAAATATATAAGATATATATACAATAAAATTTTCGATACTATATGTTAGCTTGAACTAAGAAACCTTTAATATTTAATATTTCTAGGTCAAGCTCAAGCCTAAAGTTAAAATTTTCCTTCGGAGGGATGAAAAACATTCTAGGTAATGAAAAAACCTAAATATAATATTCGTTGAAAAAATAATCTTAACCTACTTAACAGTTAGTACCATTAGCACAGTAAACTTTACTATGTCATCAGAAAATATTTCCCAACAAAAAAAATTGGCGGTTTCCCATAACTATTCTAAAAATGGAGAAAATGGCTATAGTAGTAGTTCCCTAATCAAAAAAGAATTAGTAGATCCTATTACTTCTACCTCACAAACTTTAGATCGACAGCTAAACAATACCTCAGAAGTTAAACCAGAAAAAAATTCCCAAATATCAACAGCTCCAAAACCAAATAGAAAACCAAAAACTTATTGGGGATGGCAGCTAATATGGTGGAGTGTTGCAGCAGGTTTTGGAATAACAGGTGGTGCAGCACTTCTATGGTTACTGGTTAACCCACCCCAACCAAACTGCCAACAAATTTCTCCATTATCAGCAGATGGAGAACGACTATATTGTGCCCACAAAGCTGCTGAGTCACGGAACCTAGAACAGTTGGAAACAGCTCTGGCGTTAGTAGAAAATTGGCCAGAAGAACATCCTCTCTATCAACTAGGTCAGCAAATGACAGGAGAATGGACAAAATTAATTATTTCTGTTGCTAATCAAAAAATTAGAGAGGGTAACTTACAAGCAGCTCTAGATACAGTAGCGAAAATTCCTAAAAGCAGTCCAGCTTATTCTAGGGTAGAAGAGGCAGTAGCAGGTTGGAAAAAACAATGGGCAGAAGGTCAATCTCTTTATGAGGAGGCTGAAAAAGCCATCAAAGCTATAGACTGGAAAAAAGCCTCCGCTTACTCCCTAGCAATGTCAAAACTAGATAATGTTCACTGGCAAAGTATTAAATTTAGAGAAATATTAGAGCGCATAGCCTTGGAAAAAAAAGGTTGGCAAATCTTAAAAGATGCTCGCTATTTAATTTATGAGGAAACAGCAAATGAGTATGGAGAAGCGATCGCTCTGGCCAGAAAAATAGACCAAAACCTCTACATTCGAGACAGAGCTGAGAAAGATATTCAAAAGTGGAGTCGTAGTTTAATTGAAATAGCAACTGAACAGATAGAAGAAAAAGACCTCAAAGGAGCGATCGCGGCCATTGAATACATTCCTTCTGACTATAAACTGAAAAAAGAGGGCAAAGATTTAATTTTACTCGGCCATGCTAAAGCAGCAACATGGAATCAATCTATAGAAGGCTCTCAAGTTGGTAATATAGTAGTCCTAGTAGAAGGAAAAGCCGCAGCAGCTCAAATTACTTCCAATAGTCCCTATTATCAACAAGCCCAAACTCAAATTCAACGGCTGCAAAAACAGTTAGATGACCTAGCTCATATTCAGCTAGCTAAAGCGATCGCCAGTGTGGGTCAACCTGCAACATTAAAGTTAGCTATAGACCAAGCTAAAATGGTTGGCCTAGAACAACCAAAGCGAATTCAGGCCCAAACTTTAATTGCTAAATGGCGCAAAGACCTTCTGAAGATAGAAGACCAACCTTATGTCCTCTTAGCGAAACAGTTAGCGAAACAAGAAACTGTCGATAGTTATAATTCAGCCATAAAACAAGCTAGTTATGTTGCTTTGGAGCGTCCCTTGAGAATACAAGCTCAGACTCTAATAGCTGAGTGGAATAAACGAGTACAAATTATTGAAGATTCACCATTATTAGCAGAAGCTAGAGTCTTAGCAAAAGAAGGAAAGCTTGGACAAGCTATTGATGTGGCGTATGAAATAGAAAGTGGTCGTGCTTTGTACGAAGAAGCTCAGGATGAAATTTATAAGTGGAGTACAGAGCTACAAATTGCCCAAGACCGACCAATTCTCAATCAAGCCTATGGTCTAGCTGACCAAGGCCGTCTTACTGCTGCAATTAATACAGCTTATCAAATTGGCTATGGTCGCGCTCTCTATTATGAAGCTCAAGGTGCTATATCTAAATGGGCATCTGAACGAGATGCTATATGGGCAGAACAACAGGCGGAAGAAGCTCGCAGACGGCGACAGTACCAACCGGCACCAGCGCCTAGTCCACAATATTATTCACCAGCACCTAGCCCACAATATTATTCACCAGCACCTAGTCCACAATATTATTCACCAGCCCCACAGAGGTCTTACTCACCAGCACCTAGTCCGCAATATTATTCACCAGCACCTAGTCCACAATATTATTCACCAGCACCTAGCCCACAATATTATTCACCAGCCCCACAAAGGTCTTATTCACCAGCTCCAGCTCCAGCTCCAGCTCCAGCTCCAGCCTCAAGTTCAGATGCATATTTACTGCAAGAATGATCAGCCAATCAATATTTATCAGTTAGGCATTTAAACTCAAAAAAAGAGTTTCCGCTAGAGGGGAAGCAGAAGCAGAGAAAATTTTATCTAGCCTAAATGTGTAAGTTCTGGTATGTGTAGAAATATCTTTTTAAGTCGGCTTTGCTGAACAAAGTATGAACTCTGGAGTAGAAAGTTAATCAAGATTCATTTAAATCAACAAAAATAGAGATAATTTTATCTCTAAAGATTATATCTAGTATCAGGCAAGGGGGCTTTTAGTATTTATATTTATACTGACTACTAAAAGTCATAATTTTACTTAGTAGTGCAGGATGGCGGAAATAACTGACCAGTTACAAAATCCTCAAACAATTCCAAATCAAAAATGATTGACTTTTAAATGCATGACTTTTAACTTCCGCATAGCGGCAGTAGTGCCCTTAAATATCTCAATTCCAAATCAATTTATGAATGGAGAATCAGCATTACAATTGCTGCTCATTGATAACGATCCTATCTTTCGGATGGGGTTAAAATTTTCCTGCGAGCAGTTTTCAGACATAGAAATATTAGGTGAGGCAGAGGTAGGAGCAGAAGCGATAAAAGTTATTGAAAATTTGATAACACAAGAAAAGAAATTTGTAATAATTTTAGACATAGATACTCAGAATTTGTCCGCTCAAACTACACAAGATTTAAACATCTCTGGAATTGAATTTTGTCAACAGCTAAAAACTTCATATCCTCAATTACCAATCTTATTATTAACATCCTTACAAGAAAGTGCATTATTAATATTAATGCAAGAATTAGGTGTTAATGGATACTGCCCTAAAGGAATCAGTATTTCTGAGTTAGTAACTATTATTCGAAAAGTTGCAAATGGTGAGTATTATTGGGAAAATAGTTCTCTAGATGTGCCAGAAAATTATGGCAAAGTGACAACTTCAAATCTAAAAGTTCAAGCAGCAAACTTTTTCAAAACTCTTCGTTACAATGTTTGTAAGTCGGGACTAAAACAGATAGATTTGTCTCTTGCAAAAATTAATTCTCAACTAGATGAAAGTGTAAAAAATTTAGACCGAAAGAATTTAACTTCTGTACTTTTTAATGTAGCAATTAACTCTGGGCAACGTCGAGAATTGCTAACAGCTAGGTGGATTATTAATCAACTATTACCTAGTTCTTTTAATCCTCTTGTACCAATAAAAAATTCAGAAGTTATTTCTCCGACTCCTACTGAAGAAATAAATATAAAAACAGCATTATTTGAAGTAACAATCGCTAAATTAAATTCTAATTTAATTAATCTTAGTAGATTACCAATGGAAACTGATATATTGCGAACTACTAAGAAGCAAGAACTAATATGTATAGCTTTATGTAAATTTGAAGATATTCTTGATGAACTGTGTATTACTCCTATTTTGCGGGAAGAAATACCACAAAAAAGAAATGAGATTGTCAGCAAATTGTGGGAAGTTACAACCCAAGTTTTTTTTAGTCAATACTATCAAGTAGAAATAAGTAGTAGAACAATGACACTCAATTCTTTTGCAGAAAAAATTAGAGTAGAAGTGATACCAGTCTTATTAAATGATGTAGAGAATGTGCATAAGTTTATTCTGAATAAGATTCCTTTAGTTGAAGAATTAATAGCGTATTTATTATTTGAAGTTCCTTTAGTAGTCGATAATAAATCTTGTGCTGTAGGTACTCCTGAAGCTATGCAATTTTCTGAAGCTCTATTGCAAAATTTATTAATTTCAATTGCTAATGCTGTGATGTACCCTTTACTAAATAATTTTGCTGATGTTGAAGAAATTAAAGAAGATTTTTATAGTCGGCAGTTATTATCAACACGAGATATTGAAAAATTCCGTAATAGTTTATCTTGGAGATATCGTATAGAAGAATATGTAGGGGAACCAAAAGCGATTTTTGAGAGTAATTTTTCTTTGTTTGTTTTGAATGAAACTGGCATTAAAAAAATGGCGATTTATTCACCCCGCAGACATGAATTAGCAAAACTTTCAGGTATTCCACTTACCGTAACATTACTTCTAGAAACTCGTGATGCGATAGCTCCTGGTGTTCGTGCAACTGTTTCTTTTATTGGTAGTGGAATTGTTTATTTACTTACTCAGGTAGTTGGACGTGGTATTGGTTTAATTGGGAGAGGTATTTTTCAGGGTCTTGGTAATTCTTTTCAAGATGCTAAATTTGGCAGAAACAATAATAGAGCAGAAACAAAAAGAAATAACTAACAAATGTAGAAAGGTAAGGAAGAAGGAAGAAGGCTTAAGAGCAAGAAAAAAACTTAAATTTCCTGTAGATATTCACCCTTGAGTTGACAAAAATTATACTAAGGGATTACAAGGTAAGGAAGAAGGAAGAGGGAAGAAGGAAGAAGGCTTAAGAGCAAGAAAAAAACTTAAATTTCCTGTAGATATTCACCCTTGAGTTGACAAAAATTATACTAAGGGATTACTTCGTGCTTTCTGAGTCCTGATATCAAACCCGGTAGCATCAGGGTTATTCAATATTATTAAGATAAGAGTCTATATTGTAGGGAGGTTTTGCTCCGCAACATATAAAGCGGAGAGCTTGTACGTTAGCAAGTGGCCATTCGCCCCTACGCATTGTATGATGATCGACAGAATTATATTAGGGTTTGCTGAAAAAGTCTTTTGGTAGGGGTAGTAGTCAGGATGACCGAGTCAGAAGTCAGGAGGAATGGGAAATTTAGAGGAGGTAGTCGGATATATTTATCCCTTGATTTTTTTGCAATTATTCTGCCTTTTATCCTAACTTTTTGGTTGCTCAAGCTTAAAAAGTTGGACTTTTTTTTCCTTCTAAAAAGGCTAAAACTTTTATTTGTCAATGCTTTGATATTTTATCGGTAAGACCTATATTACTCCGAAGCCAACGGATTTGATATGAGTTGTGAGTCGCGCGTAGAGCTATAGTACTTGGGAGAAAGGAGAAAGGAAGGATGAGAGTGGGAAAAAATCTTGGAATATTCCAGCATTTTATCTCTGCATTAAATCGAAGTAGATCGACAAAACAGAAATTATATTGCAATCAAATCATTTTATTAAGCTTCTAGGCAGAGCCAAATTCTTAATTCCAAAATACACTAAATTTTACTTTTGAGCAATCAAGGCTGTATTGTTTATCTATCAAGATTTTCAGCTTTTTCTAGAGGGGTAGGAAATAGAGGTGCGATAACTACGTTTAGCTGCGCTATCGCTTCTTTTTTTGCCCTAAATTACACCCTAAAAAGGGATGTTGAACTAATTTTGCTAATTTGATTTTAAATAACTAATGTTTAATTGAATTTTTGATAAGTTTTAATTATTTGAGTATTTGTAGCTACTTATCCAAGACATAGACAAGTTTAAATAAGTCAAAATAATAGTAATTATAAATAATGCTCATACTTGTATCTGGATTTTTTTCCTGATTGACAAAGAAGTTAGTGGGACTTATTCCATTTCTCAAAAACTTTTCAACCCATATCTTGAGCAGAGGAGTGGGGGAGTGAGGGAGAAGTAAACATTATAATAGACTTGTGGCGAAATAAAACCTTAAAGTTAAATGGAAAATTTCTACCTTTCAATCATTAAATTATGCTGCCATTAAGTAGAAATTCCAGACTCCAGCCGCAGTGAACATGAAGCGATCGTCGCGCATCTTTGATGTGATTTCGATATCATCCTCTAGCTGCATTATATCTCTTGACCCCAGATATTGTATGTTCACATTTGACGCGATCGCTACTTTTTTCTTTATTTAGATGTTTTTGTTGGTCAGTTAATTCCTTAGACCGAGGTTTTTTCGTTGGTCGGCTTGATGTTGACAAATTCCTTCTGTAATCCCTGGAAACCCAAATCTACATGAATTTTCACTTCATCAGGTACAAAATCCACCAATTTTTCTTCATCTAACTGCCGAATGCCCATGAACCTTGCCCTCTCTTGCTTTCGATAGGAGGAGGACTCTTTTATCTGAGTCTGTCATGATCAGATGTTGACTCGTATGGCACTTTTTTTTACCTGAGTAATGATTTTTCTGCTTTTGGTGGTCTTTTGGACGCT
>NZ_JAAHGM010000056.1:0-48561 GCF_010692625.1 Okeania sp. SIO2C2 | reverse complement strand
GTTTGCGCAGCATTCCGTAGGAAAAGCATATTGATCAACTCTAGACGACAAGCTTTTCATCCAGGGATAAAGAGGTTTTGTGTGATTAGTAAAAACCTCTCTCAACTTACGTTTGCGCAGCATTCCGAAGGAAACATTTGGTTTGTCACCATCAATGTATGCAGCATTCCACAGACTTAAACCCCAGTTATAGCACCATCGAGAGTAGCCCGCGTGTTGAGCCATCAAAGTTTTCTGTTTATTATTAAGTTTGAGCTTTGTTAATCATGGATTTCATGTATGGGTATTGGCAGCCAGTCTAAATAGTATGCTTAAATACGTATTATATCGTTATTCGTTGATTAAGTCAATGCTCTACTAGAGTCTCTGAGCTAAAATGATTAGTAAAAAAGACCTAACCTTCTAACTTTCTAGGGGGAAAAGTCTGTATAGCAGTCGAAGCAAAGATATAAAGTTCATCCACACTGAGAAAGTTAGACTTACTACTGTTATAACTAAAGAGAACTTCAACAGGCGATCGCTAACTACAATAAAACTAAGGATGCAAATGCTTTGCTGAGAATGGAGTTATAGTTAAGCATCATTAAGAAAAATATTACAATATTAGGCGTTGCTGAAGCGCGTGTATGATATTAATTCTAATTACTTAGGAGTCAACCCACCCGCGCGCCTCTTCTAGGAGGGGAAGTCAGGAGGACTGAGTCAGGAGGGAAGAAAGAATAAGAAACTCCGAGTAGAAGGAGAAAGTTTTTTGCTCGCCCTCTTATCCTGAATGATATCATACCTATTTCTTCCTATTTAGTTACCGAAAAACTCCTTTCTATTTACTAACTCCTAACTCCTGTGAACTCATAAATTTATTCCGCAACGCCAAATAAAGAATGCGATAGAGACATATAACCGAGCAAAAATAGCTTAACCAAAATAACTTTTCACAATCTTCATAATTCTTTCTGAGGCATGACCGTCACCGAAAGGATTAATTGCCATTGCCATTTTTTCATACTTAGCAGCATCACTCAATAATTCCGCAGTAGCAGCCATAATATTAGTTGAATCAGTACCTACAAGTTTAGCAGTTCCTGCCATGATTGCTTCCGGCCTTTCTGTAGTTTCTCGTAATACTAAAACAGGCTTTCCTAAGCTCGGAGCTTCTTCTTGTAAACCACCAGAATCAGTTAATACTAAATAACAGTTATGAATTGCTCCTACTAATTGATTATAATCAAAAGGTTCTTCTAAAAAAACTCTGGGATGACTTTCTAAAATAGCTTTTAAAGGTTCTCTAACTGTAGGGTTTTTATGAAGAGGTAAAACTAAAGCTGTATCAGGAAACTTGTCTAAAATTTTGATAAATCCTTGAGCAATTTCTGTCAAAGGTTCTCCCCAATTTTCGCGTCGATGAACAGTTGCTAATATTACTCGGTATTTGTGCCAATCTAAACCATAAATATAACATTGAGGCTGAGTTTTCGCTACTTTTAACAAAGCATCAATGACCGTATTTCCTGTTTGATGAATTTCCCCTACTACTCCAGATTTGTGCAAGTTTTCTACAGCTAAATTGGTAGGGGCAAAATGTAATTGAGCTATCTGAGAAATTAAACGGCGGTTTGCTTCTTCAGGATAGGGGTTCAATAAATCATTGGTTCGTAAACCTGCTTCTATGTGACCAACAGGAATTTTTTGATAAAATGCAGCTAGGGTAGCCGCAAAAGCGGTGCTAGTATCTCCCTGGACTAATACTAATTGAGGCTGTAACTGCAGAAATAACGCTTCTAATCCTTGCAAACTTCGACACATAATATCTGTCAATGTTTGCCGAGTTTGCATAATTGCTAAATCCCGATCTGGACTAATTTCAAATAATTTCATTACCTGTTTTACCATTTCTCGATGTTGTCCAGTTAAAATTACCTGGGTTTTAAAATCTGGAGAACTTTGAAAAAGTTGGATAACTGGTGCTAATTTTATAGCTTCGGGGCGAGTTCCTAAAGTAATTGCTATTTGGATTGGAGTACTAAGCATTTTGGCTTAATTTTAGATTTTTTTCTAGACAGTCATCAAAATTATATAGTGTTTCTTGGTTGACTGAAGTACAGTAATTAGCCTTAAAAGAAAGACTTAAATCAGGGAGATAAAAAAGCTGTTTGCTGATGGCTATTTGCGTTTCGGCTGTCGCCGTACGCAGCATGACTTAGAAAGTTATAATTGCAACTACAGCTTAGGATTTGATTAAATAATAATATCTAGTATATCAGGAGGGGTATTATATGTCATGGTTATTTCTCACAACTATTAGTTCGAGTATCTTGCTGATGAATGTAATTTATTACCTACTACAACCAAGGTTAATGTTATTTAATTTAACACCAGATTTATTGATGGCACTGGCCTATTATTTGATCGCACTAATACTTACCTACTGTTTGATTAAACGACCAAATATGCCATTCAATTTAACTTTTTGGATGTTGGCAATTTTGATGATTTTTAGTGGTATTTCTTACAGTCAAAAAATTTGGAATCTACAGTCTCCTCATCATGGTCTATTAGGGTTAGTTAAAGGTACTACAGTAATAGTTGCTATTGTCACAATAATATTTTTAATTCGTTTAGCTCGAAAACTTTTAAAAAGACCTGATTTCATACAACTAGAAGCAACTAATGAGGAACTAGAAAAACAAATCAGAGAACGTATTTTAGCTGAAGAAAAAATATGCCTCCTGAATGCCAATTTGGAGGCTAGAGTACACAAGCGAACAGCAGATTTAAATCTTTTAAATCAAAAGCTAGAAAATGAAATCAATGAACGTATAGCATTTTCTGAAGCTTTAAAAAAATCTGAGGCTCGTTTAGCAGGTATTTTAGATATGGCGGAAGATGCAATTATTTCAGTAGATAGAAATAGAATTATTCAAATGTTTAACCAAGGAGCAGAAAAAATATTTGGTTATACAAATCAGGAAGCTGTGGGGCAATCACTTGGTAAATTAATTGTTTGGCAAGAGTCAAAATTCAACAACTCTCTAGAAGTAAAAAATCATCAAGCAAAACATAGACTAGCTGTAGTTATTGCTAGGCGAAAAGATCGTACAGAATTTCCAGCAGAGGCATCAATTTCACAATTAAAATTAAAAGATGAAACTGTATTTACGATAATTTTGCGCGATATTAGCGAACAGCAAGCTGCGCTTTACGAACGCAAACAAGCAGAACAAAAATTAGCCATTCAAGCTTCAGCAGCAGCAGCAGTAGCAAAATTAGGTCAACGTGCTTTACAAAATATTTCTTTATTTCAGTTAATGTCAGAAGCAGTGTACCTAGTTTGTCAGACCCTACAACTAGACTATTGTCAAATTTGGGAATACCCATCAGATACTCAAACTTGGCAAATTAAAGCTAGTGTCAGTAAAGCAAAAGCTTTAATCACTCAACCATTGGTTACTAAGGCTTTTGATTCTATTATTGCTCACACTTTAGCTGCTCAAAAACCACTCATTATTGAAGACCTCAGTGCTAGAATTTCAGAGTATCCAGACTTAAAACAATTGTTAAACCAAGGCATTGTCAGTGGTATGAGTTTAATAATTCCGGGAAATTATCAACCAGCGGGAATATTAGCAGTTTATGCCACTAAAAAATATACTTTTACTCTTGATGATATTCACTTTTTACAGTCAGTGACAAATGTTCTCGCTAGTGCAATTGAACAAAATTTGATTCACTTAGCGCTACAACAACAATTACAACGTAGTCTTCTCTTAGGACAAATTACTCAAGATATTCGCCAAAGTTTAGATGCACAGAGAATATTTGATACTACTGCAAAACAAATAGGTCAAGCTTTTCTCGTCAACCGTTGCGTTATTCATTCCTATCAGGTAGGAACAGTACCAAAAGTACCATTTGTAGCCGAGTATTTGGAAGAAGGATATCAATCGATCATGGATTTAGAAATTCCGGTAGTAGACAATCCTTACATAGAAAAGCTTTTAGAGCAAGATAGAGCGATCGCTTATAGCAATGTTTATACAGAACCCGTGTTACAAACAAATATTTCTATATCAATATGTATTTCCATAGGATTAAAATCTATGTTAATAGTTCGCACCTCTTATCAGGATGAACCCAATGGGATTATTTGCTTGCATCAATGCGATCGTTACCGTACTTGGACAAAAGATGAAATTGAACTACTAGAAGATGTTGCCCAACAAGTGGGAATTGCCCTGGCCCATGCTCATTTATTGGAGCAAGAAACTAGCCAAAGTCAACAACTTGTTGAACAAAATATTGCTCTTCAACAAGCAAGACAAGCAGCAGAAGTGGCTAATAAAGCTAAAAGTGAATTTTTGGCTACTATCAGCCATGAAATTCGGACTCCAATGAATGGGATAATTGGGATGACTTCTTTGTTGTTTGATAGTGACTTAAATTTAGAACAGCAAGAATATTTGAATGATGTCCATGACTGTAGTATAGCTTTACTCGGAATTATTAATGATATTCTTGACTTTTCCAAAATTGAGTCTAATAAAATAGATTTGGAGCAAAGACCTTTTAATTTAGGATTATGTGTGGAAAAGTGTATTGATTTACTAGCTATTAAGGCAGTTAACAAAAATATTGAATTAGCTTATTTAGTTGAAGATGATACTCCAAGTATAATTTCAGGAGATGAAATAAGAGTACGCCAAATATTAGTTAATCTTATCTCTAATGCAATTAAATTTACACAAAAGGGAGAGGTCTTAGTTAATGTTTCAGCTCACAAAATAATAGATTCAAAAAAAAGCAATAATCAACAAAATATAGAGAATGATTTGTATCAAATAAAAATATTTGTTAAAGATACTGGAATTGGGGTTCCCCGAGACAAAATGCACAAATTATTTCAACCATTTAGTCAAGTAGATAGTTCCACAACTAGGGAATATGGAGGAACAGGATTAGGATTAGTCATTAGTAAACGTCTCTGCGAGATGATGGGTGGTAAAATGTGGTTTGAAAGTCAAGAAGGAATAGGATCTACCTTCTATTTTACCCTAATTGTAAAAGTTGATGAGAATGTGAAAAGTCAACTTAATTCTATACCGAAATTAGGTAAAAAACGATTATTAATTGTAGATGATAATCCTTCTTGCTTACAAATTTTAACTAAGCAGTTACGTCAGTGGGGGATTTTAGCTCATGGTGTCGCATCAGGTGTCGAAGCAATAGATCTCCTTCAACATGAAAATGTTAACCAAAATCAAGTTTTTGACCTAATAATTATTGATATGCAAATGCCAGAAATGAATGGAGTGGCAACTGCTACTGCTATTAGGGAGCTACCTAAATATCAATCTCTACCATTAGTTATGTTAACTCCTATTGGTAAATCTCCAGAAAAAAATCAGCTCCAAAAACTAAATTTAGCAGCTTTATTAAATAAACCCATTAAGCAATCACAACTGCAAAATATATTGCAGAAAATATTTAGTCAAATTACAATTAACTCTTAGAACTGATTTATAAAGTAAATATTAAGAGGCTGAATTTCTGGCAATACAAGGGTTTTGGGAGTTATAGTTCAATAATGCCTAAATCCCTGAGAGTTAGATGAAATCAGGGTTTTAGCTAAGTTTACAAATCAGCTCTTAGTATTTTTTAATAAGATTTGTATGAATTCAATGCAGTCACAGAATAATGCTACTGTAATTATGATAGTCGGTGATGAAAAATCGACCCGTTATTTACTTCATCAAGTATTACAAAAAGAAGGATATCAAATAATAGAAGCAAAAAATGGTAAGCAATGCCTAGAAATGTTTAGTATTCAAATACCAGACCTAATTCTACTAGATACAATGATGCCAGAAATGAATGGCTTTAATTACTATATCAAATTACAAGAACTTTTTAGTAAGGATTTATAAAATAATTTGTCTCTAGATCAAAAACTAGATAGCAACCCTTTACTCTATGGGACTTCAGTGTTAATGATTACTACTCTTGAAGATCAAGAATCTATCGATCTTGCCTTCGCTGTTGGTGTCCTAGATTATATTACTAAACCTGTTCAATTCGCAGTTTTACGTCAGCGAGTCCGTCGAATTTTGCAAATTAATCAACTTGTTAAAGAGTTAAGAAAGCAAACAGAAAGATCGAGATTAATGACCCTCATTCAAGAACGAATACGTCAGTCACTAAACCTTAATGATATTCTCAAAAATACAGTAGATGAAGTCAGAAAATTTCTTAAAAGTGACAGGGTATTGATATATAAATTTAATCCAGATGGAACTAGTGAAGTCTTGATGGAATCTATTGCTTCTGATCTACAATCCGTTATAGAAAATATGAGTATAAATTCATATTATAACAACGATAATCTACAGCAAACAAATCTTACTAAAAATATAGCTATTGCTGATTTAATTCTATATCATATTGAATTTATGACTCGGTTTAAAGTAAAATCTAACTTAGTAGTACCAATATCAAAGATAAATAAAGAACAATTTTCTGAGCAAGATTTTGACTATACTAGAGAATAATTATGGGGATTATTAATTGCCCACCACTGTTCAAAACTAAGAAAATGGCAATCTTCAGAAATTGAATCTATTGAACATTTAGCTAGACAATTAGCGATTGCCTTACAACAGTCAGAATTATATCAACAATTAGAAACTGCAAATGAAAAGTTACTTCAATTTGCTACTCTAGATGGTTTAACTAAGATTGCTAACCATTGTCTATTTGACGAATATATCCATAGGGAGTGGCGACGTATGGCAATTGAAAAACCTTACTTCAATAATTAAGCGGAAATGATAATCTAGAAAAAATTGCTATACAATTTATCTCTTTTTGTCAAAAATTATCGATCTAATTGAACGAAAAAATATGTCAATTATTCATTATTATTACTTTTTTTCTTCCTTCTTACTTCTTCCTTACTTAGATTAATTAACCGAACTTGATATAATTTTACTCATGAGTTACAGGTACATTTTATTTAATAAACCCTACAATGTTTTAAGTCAATTCACTGACAATACTGATGAGTCTAACAGACGGCAAAACCTTAAAGATTACATTCCCGTGTCTTCAGTTTATCCTGTGGGTAGATTAGACCGAGATAGTGAAGGAGTTTTACTACTAACAAATCATGGACAACTCCAACACCGACTAACTGACCCTAAATTTGCTCATCCTCGTACTTATTGGGTTCAAGTAGAACGAATGCCAGATGAGGCAGCATTAAGACAACTAAAACAAGGTGTAACGATCAAAAATTATCAGACTCGACCTGCAAAAGTAAGATTGTTATCTGTAGAACCCAATTTTCCACCCCGCTATCCACCAATTCGATTTCGTAAAACTGTACCCACCGCATGGTTAGAAATCATTCTCACAGAAGGTCGAAATCGTCAAGTTCGAAGAATGACAGCAGCAGTTGGTTTTCCCACACTACGGTTAGTTAGAGTAGCGGTCGCAGACCTGTACATGAATGAACTTCAACCTGGTGAGTGGCGAGACCTCAATCAAACTGAAATTGAATCTCTCAAGCAGATGGTTTTTTAATTGAGGAAGTTGCTAGAAGGATAAATCAACCTACTATTTGTCTAATTTACCATTAATGATGCCATTAAAACCATAAACTTCTCGTCTTCCAACAAATGGTACTAAAATTACTTCCCGTTCATCTCCCGGTTCAAATCTAATAGCAGTACCTGCCGGAATATCTAGACGCATTCCTTTGGCGAGTTCACGGTCAAAACTCAAAGCATTATTTGCTTCATAAAAGTGGTAATGGGAACCAACTTGAATTGGGCGATCGCCTGTATTTGCTATTAATAATTTTACTGTCGGGCGACCTGGGTTTAATTCGATTTCTCCCTCTTGAATAATCAGTTCACCTGGAATCATAATAGTTATCTTTTTCCTATTTCTTCTGTCTTTCAACAATTCTAATTTCTAACGAATGGGATTATGCACAGTTACCAATTTTGTCCCATCAGGAAAAGTCCCTTCTACCTGAACTTCTTGTACCATTTCTGGGATACCTTCCATTACATCATTTCTTGTTAATAAAGTTGTACCAAAACTCATTAATTCAGACACCGTTTGACCTTCTCTAGCACCTTCTAAAATTGCCGCGGAAATATAGGCAACTGCTTCAGGATAATTCAATTTTAAGCCTTTTTCTTTACGACGTTCTGCTAATAAAGCAGCAGTAAAAATTAAAAGTTTATCTTTTTCTTGGGGTGTTAACTGCATAGTATTTTTATATAGTTATCTCAGGGAAAATTTTATCATGTTTATCAATTTAATACTTGAATTGGTAGTGCATCAAGAAAGTGTGGGAATGGTAATATGAACATAGTCCCTAAATAGTTCAAACCATTATGGAATGTGCTTTGTGTGGTCATGGGCATTGCCCATAAGCACGGAAAAAACCAGTAAAGTAAGCCAACGGTACTATTGTCCCGAATGTCTACAAACTTTATCCTATGGGATGCTGCGCAAACACGCTCTACTTTCTATACCCTACAGTATCGTCGGCAAATTGAACCAGAAACAATACCTATGGTTCTGCAAGGTCATATTGAGGGTAGTAGTTTAAGAGGAATTAGCCGTACAGTAAATCTGTCCTATAATACGGTAGTGAGTTTGGTGAGAGCTGCCTCTCAAAAAGCGAGTGGCTAATTCTGGGGTCTCCCCAGAATGTAAGAGGCACTCAAGACAAGGACAAATGATTCATCATGCTCATGTACGCGCATATCGAAACCTCACAAATTAGTGGAGATGAATTTTGGTATGAATGTCCAAAAAAACAGGCATCACTGCCAGTCTAATGAACTGAGGGCAGGTGATTGTTGGATTGAGATGAATCAAGCATTCTCAAGTGGATTGATTCTCACAGGGAGAGTTGGTAAACATACTCAGGACTTACGCAAAGACACTATAATATAGTGTTTACCCATAAAGGTTGATCTATTTGGCGATCGCTTGAAAAACAAAATATAGCAATCCTATTTTATTTGTGTATGAAAATCTTACCGCTTTTAGGGAACAGGGAACAGGGAACAGGGAACAGGGAACAGGTAAGAGTTTCGGTTTTTTTATCTACTTTTTGATTACCCGCAACCTATTTAGGATTGCTATATCAAAAATTTCAAAGCTTAACTCAAGTTACTTGATATTATTTGGTATACTTTTTGAGTATAAAAACAATTATTTGTCAACATATTTAAGATGAATTTTAATTATTTAAAATAATTTCAGTATTTAATTAAGTAGCCAGAAAAATTATACTCTGATAAATCTTCCTGACCATCTGGAAGAAGTTAGCCACGATTAAAAAGGAATCGCGCAGGTAGACGATACCGGATGTATAAAAAAATATCAAAAACTGGAATAATTAGGATGGAATGAGTGAGAATTAGTATCAGGAAAAATCATGAAAATTAAAGGTTTTCCTAGAGATAAAAAAAAAGCGATTGCTAATTAGCGAGGTCTGCTCAGAATGTAATACGCACTCAAGACAGTCAAATTATTCTGGGTTACTATTTTCACAAAAAGAACAGAATATATTGCTACTAACGACCTGAATCAATCCTGTAATGATGGGGTAGAGTTGGAAATCCAAACTAGATGGAAAATCATCTTGATAGTATGTAACTATTTGCAGCTAGTCTGCCCTGCTTATGATTATTTATTCAACAAAAAAAATAGTATTTCGCTACTGAGATATATAAATACTATAGAAGTGATGTAGCTACTGCTAGACTCCGCCAAAACTCAAGCAAGAGATTTAGAAAAAAATTGTGATAATCTTTGACTTAGCTAGGGAGTAGCTCGATTGAGCTATATTATACCAGTTGAAGGAAAGGTTAAAAAAGATCAAAAGCTTAAAACTCAGACAACGCAATATTTTTCTTCTCCCTTCTTCCTTCTTCCTTCTTCCTTCTGCACATGACCAAAAACATCAATCAAAAACTAATAATTTTTCTAGCATTTCTACTATTATCATTCTTCCTCAGATTTTGGACTTTATTTGTATCTGTATTAGACAAAGACGAAAGCATCTATATATTAGGAGCAGATAGTCTATTAAACGGCAACCTCCCTTATATAGAAATTTGGGATAACAAACCTCCAGGTATTTTTATCTTATTTTCCCTAACAATGCTAATCTTAGGAAAATCGATAGTATCCATCAGAATCTTATCTATTATCGCCACAACTTTTACCAGTTATTTTTTATATAGCATTGGTGCAGTAATTGACAAAAAACAAGGAGAGAAAATTGGATTATTAGCAGGTGCTTTATACGCTATTTTTTCCCTACATAATGATGGTGCTGCTGCGAATGCAGAAATTTTGTTTGCTCCTTTAGTGACTGGAGCATTTTTATTATTATTTCAGAATAGGAAACCGTCAAATATTAAAGTATTTTTGAGCGGTCTAATTTTAGGGATAGGAATGCAAATCAAATATTTGGTAGTTATGGATGTTTTGGGATTAACTTTATTGGGAAGTTTATTTAAGAAGGAGGAAGAAGCAGAAAGTAGGAAGGAAAAAAGAAACCTTCAAAATAACTTTCAGACTATAGATATATTCAAAAATCTTTCCTTTTCCCTATTTAAGTTTTATATTATTTTAGGTACAGGCTTAATTTTACCTGCCGTTATCATCGCAGTTATTTATCAATTTTCAGGTTATTTTGATGAATATATTTATGCAACTCTCACTGCGAATAGTAAATATGTAGCAATGACTAATTTTTCCTGGTCAGACCTTTTCAATAGACTCAGAAAACAGGTATTAGGAAATATTTTATTGTGGCTATGTTTATTTTGGACTCCTATTTATCTATTTGTCTTTGCCAGACATAAATTCAAGCAAGAACGGAAATTTATCTATTTATTCGTGTGGTTGAGTTGTGCTTTTTTAGCAGTTTTATTATCAAAGAGATTTTATAATCATTACTTTTTACAATTATTACCTCCTTTATGTCTAATTAGTAGCTATGTAATTATTAAATCTGGTCATTTACCTCAGCACAAATATCGAATTCGGAATGTATATGAAGAAGCAAAAAAAACGAAAAAAACTGTTACGATAAATTCCCGAAAATTTTATATTGACTTCCCTTCTGCCTTGCCAAATATACTTCTATTTCTAATATTAATATATCCTTTTACTCAAGCAGGTTATAACAAATTAAGTAAAAATCTAGAATTTATCCATTATCGATATATAAAAAAAATAGATACATGGGATGACAGAGAAGCTTTAATTGCTAAATATCTACAGCAGAGAATTAAATCAACAGATTATATATATGTCGTCAATTATGAACCAATAATTTATTACCTAGTTCCCACAAAAATTCCGACAAAATATGCTTTTCCTAGTCATTTAACAGCCATGTCTCAGATTTTGCCTACAGATGCTCTGCAAGAATTAGATAAAATCATGGCAAAAAATCCCAGTTATATTTTACTAGCAAAAAAAGATAATATTAGTCCAGAATATAGAAATCATCTCAATCAATATTTAGAAAAAAAATACTTTCTAGAAACTACAATTCAAAATGTTAGATTATATCGAAGGGTGGATCTCAATTTTGAATAAAGCCAAAAAATTATTGCTTTTAGGGAACAGGGAACAGGGAATAGGGGATAGGGAATAGGGAATAGGGAATATATAGGAACAAAAGTATTTCTGCAAAGTTGACAATTATATATACAGTCATTATAATAACAAATGTATAGAAATAAGGTCGATTCTCTATGCTATTGAAATACAAGTACAAGCTAAAACCTCATAAAAGTCAAGCGGTTATTATTGCTAATTGGTTAGAAATGGCTAGGAAGCAATACAATTACCGTTTAGCTGAACGGTTGAATTGGTTTGAAGCGACGCGCACACCAGTAAATTCTTGTCCTTTGAATGTTTCAGTAGTACCAGTAGAAAGAATTTATCAAAATATCCCAGAGTTCAGGATACAAACACGAGACGGCAGAAAGAAAGATAGTAACGGCAATCCAGTAACAAGGAAAGGCGATAAGCATCCCAATATAGTCAATGGATATGTTGTTTGGGAGACTGTTCAACTAGCAGATTTAGCACAAACTAAAAAACTATTTCCTGGATACAAGTCTATGCACTCTCAAGTGCTGCAAGATGTTATCCAACGTGTACAAACAACAATGGATAACTTTACCAAGCCTGACAAAAACGGTAAAACCAGTGGTAGACCTAAATTAAAAGGCAGGCATTACTATAATTCTTTTAGTTATCCTCAACTATCAAATGCAAACATTGCCAAAAATGCTAACGGTCGTTTTTGTCTAAATCTGCCAAAGATAGGTTTAGTCCCTTTTGTATACAATCGCCCAATACCAGAAGGATTCAAGGTTAAGACAGGAACAGTAATCCGTGAAGTTGATGGATACTATATCAGCTTAAGTATAGAAGATAAGACTGTACCTGTGGAGGTCGTAGAAATTCAACCCACCTTAGAAAACTCCAAAGGTATCGACCTAGGATTGTTGCACTATGCTGTTACATCTGATGGAGAATTTATAGAAGTTCCTAAATTTTTCAGGCTCTGTGAGCATCGCTTGTCTAAACTACAGGTGAGATTGGCTAAGAAACAGAAACATTCAAAATCTTGGAAAATTCTCAAACGTAAAGTAGCAAAACTTCATCAATTAATAGCTAGACAACGACTGGACTGGCAATTCAAACTGGCTTACCATCTGTTTTCAGATATTAGTGTGATTTTCTTAGAAGATTTGCAGATATCAAATTTAGTCCGACGTTGTAAAGCCAAATTAGGAGATAATGGTCAGTTCTTACCAAACGGCCAATCTGCAAAGTCAGGACTGAATAAGTCTTTACAAGATGCAGCTTTTGGTCAATTCATCCAAATTTTAGAGTATGTGGCTTGGAAACTGGGTAAACGAGTTATCAAAGTAGACCCAAAAGGTACGTCTCAATATTGTTGGGAGTGCTTGAGAAAAGTTTCTAAAAGCTTATCTGAGCGCTGGCATTCTTGTCGTAATTGTGGTCAAGAATTAGACCGTGATTATAACTCAGCACTCCTAATACAAAAAATAGGATTGCTATCAACACAGGAGGAGGACATCACTTCTGTAAAAACTGCGGTCAGGGCGAACCAGACTGAAGAATCCCGCGATGCCTTTGTAAGCGCAACGTCGGGAGTATGTCAAAATCTCTAGTCAAAATAGCAGTAATCGTGGTAAACAAAAGAAATCCCGAACTGACTATTGCGGTAAAAAAAATTATTGGTGTTGGTAAAAAGAGGTATGAGATCCTGTCCGGATAAGAGCGCGAACAAAAAACTCTCTCCTTCTACTACTCTTTCTTCTTCTTTCTTTTCTCCTGTACGGGCGAATCGCGATTTGCCCCTACTCTCCCTCCTGGGAGGGGTTAGGGGTGGGTTGACTCCTAAATAATTAAGATTAATATTATACACTAATTCACCAACGCCAAATCATTTTTTATGACTACAGAAACCGAAAAATACATCTTAGCTCTCGACCTCGGTACAACAGGCAACCGAGCAATATTATTCAATTCTCAAGGCGCTAGTATCGGTCAAGCTTACAAAGAACTTACCCAATATTACCCTCAACCCGGTTGGTTAGAACACGACCCAGAAGAAATATGGGAAGACACTTATGCCATGATGGAGAAAGTGTTCCGAAATACTAATACTTCCCCCTCAAATGTAGAAGCTATTGGTTTAACAGTACAACGAGAAACCTGTCTCCTCTGGGATAAAACCACAGGTAAACCCCTCCACAAAGCAATAGTTTGGCAAGACCGTCGCACCGCACCCATGATTCGAGAGTTAGCAGCAAAAGGAGAAGCAGAAAAAATTCAAAACTGTACCGGATTAGTTTTAGATGCTTACTTCTCAGCGACAAAACTATCCTGGATGCTGGAGTGGGTAAAGCGAGAACAACCCAATATTAACCTCAGTAATGTGTTGGCAGGTACTATCGATACTTGGATTTTGTGGAAACTAACTGGTGGACAAATTCACGCCACCGACCATAGTAACGCCAGTCGCACAATGTTAATGAATATTGAATCCCTAAATTGGGATAGAGAATTATTAGATTTGTTTCAAATACCTAGAGAAATAATGCCGGAAATCAAACCAAGTTTCAGCATATTCGGCAAAACAAAAGCAGACTTATTAGGAGTATCAATTCCCATAGCTACAATTTTAGGAGACCAACAGGCCGCCTTATTTGCTCATGGTTGCGATCGCCCCGGAATGTTAAAATGCACTTACGGTACAGGTAGTTTTTTGATTGCTAATACTGGAGATAGTCTGACTAAATCTCAAAATCAACTATTATCAACTATTGGATGGACTCAACAAATCAATGGTAATTTGAAAACAGTTTACGCTCTAGAAGGGGCAATGTTTACCACAGGAGCTTGTATTCAGTGGTTACGAGATGGGTTGAAACTCATAGACTCCGCAGCAGAAACTGAACATCTGGCAATGCAAGTGGAAGATACTAATGGTGTTTATTTTGTACCTGCTTTAAGTGGTCTTGGTGCACCTCATTGGGATATGAATGCTCGCGGTGCTTTTCTCGGAATTACTGGAGGTGTGAAGCGGGAACATATAGTGAGAGCTGTTTTAGAATCAATTGCTTTTCAAGTTAAAGAGGTTGTAGAGGTTCTGAATAAAGATAGCGGAACTCTAATGACGAATCTAAAAGTTGATGGTGGAGGTTCGCAAAATAATTTTTTAATGCAATTTCAGGCAGATTTGTTGGGTATTCCTGTTGAACGACCTGCGTTTATTGATGCTACTGCTCAAGGAGCTGCTTTTGCTGCTGGTTTGACAGTAGGTCTATGGGATGACTATCAAAAATTGGTGAATAATAGTAGAGTTGGGCAAATGTTTGAACCCGGTGAAAATGCTGCAAAAGTGCAAAAAAGTTTTATGGTTTGGCAAAAAGCTGTTAGTAGAGCCAAAAATTGGATTGAATAATTTTTGGCAGTCCTGCAACGGTAATGGTATTGATTGAACTTGAGGCAAATTACCTAATGATGTTAGCTGTTATTACCTCAGCTCCAATTAGAAGAAAGCGGTCGATCTTCGGAGCTTCCCGTAGGGTGGGATGGCGTTAGCGTTAGCGTTTGCGCAGCATGACCATAGGAAAGCTCCTCTGTAAGAGGCAGCTCCTCTGTCACTCTTCGGGTCTCCTCGCCAGATCCAATCGACCAAGAGAGAGGATGTATTTCGGTTTCTTTCCTACTCACAGTTTTTTTCCACTCCCCATCTCCCCATCTCCCCATCTCCCCTAACTGAATTACCCCCCGTATGACAAAGACACAAGCAGTAAAAATAGCAAAATTTCTCGCCATATCTAAATTAACCAACATAGGGTGAAGAAAAGATAAAATCTAAATAGGTCTTTAATATAGTTATGATAATTCCTCAAGCAGTTACAATTATGTATAAATCATCCCAATATAATTGTATGGATATACAGGAAAATAGTAGCATGGATCTTGGAATTTCCATCATCGCAATTGCAGACAATATAATAGTGGGAGTAGGGGGTAGCTCCTCTACAACTGTTGCTCCTAGACAGTCTAGTCAAGTTGTTAACAAACCATATCCCAACTACAAGGTTATTGTTTTAAATGATGATGTCAATACATTTAAGCACGTCGCTGAATGTTTGCAAAAATATATTCCAGGTATGACAAGTGATCTTGCTTGGGAGCTAACTCACCAGGTTCACAATGAAGGTCAAGCCATAGTTTGGGTTGGCCCTCTAGAACAGGCAGAATTGTATCATCAGCAGTTGAGTCGGGCCGGGTTAACAATGGCACCCTTGGAAAAAGCATAAATAATTTCAGTAGGGTAATCAACAGTATTAAAATAATTAAACAAAGTTAGATATAACTAGATATTTATTGTAGTATGCTAAGTTTATGTCTAACTTATTATGGGAAACTGAAGGACGGATCAAGTCAATCCGTACCGAAGGTGGTCATCGACGATTTACCGTATCTAACTTAATCGGTAACAAACAAGATAATTCGGTTGTGCATCAGCAAAGTGTGGGATAGGTAATTAAGTCACCCCAGTTCCAGGGAGCGATAATGCTGACGCAACCCTCCGCCAACGCTAAACCAGCCCTTTGTGCTGCTGTATTCTCAAATGCGAGTATGAAGCCAAATCCAATTGAAATAGGGGATGTAGCTACCGCACTTGCTCCGCTAACGCTAATCTCACTATTATTAATGTCTGCTCCCAAACCTTAGCAAATTTATTCTGTCGGCAATGTCATCGGCCATTCTGTTGTCTGACAATTCTATTCCTTCGCTCCAATTGCTGTATCTGGTCTTTTCCGATCATATGCTTAATTTCAGGGGGTACTGGATCGTTCATATCCTCCCCAATCATCCGTATGCCGTTGTTTACAGTTAGTTTTACCTTCTGTGTTAACTATCAGTTCTTCAAGCTTATTGGTCAGTATGTTTACCAACTCTCCCTGTGAGAATCAGGCGTTGGTAATTGATGGGATGATTTATATTTCGGGGTAGCGCTCTGTAACCTACCCCGGTTAATCATTGGGGGATTGCCCCTACAAATTTCATCCTGTAATTTACCAACGCCGAGAATCAATTCACTTGAGGATGCTTGAGTCATCCCAATCCAACAATCACCTGCCCTCAGTTCATTCGACTGGCAGTGATGCCTGTTTTTTTGGACATTCATACCAAAATTCATCTCCATTGATTTGTGAGGTTTCGATCTGCGGGTACATGAGCATGATGAATCATTTGTCCTTGTCTTGAGTACCTTTTACATTTTTATCAACTGGGTAGGATGGTTAAAAGTGAGCCTATCCTACCCAAGATAACAGATAGTTTTTCTACAAGACTAAATTAAGCTCTAACAGCGTATATTGCTCCCATATTACTACTACGAGGTAGACGAGAAAAAATTGCAAAGCCTTCTTGACGCAAATATTCAGCTAATTGCTCTGGCCCTTTACTATGCCATTCCATCATAATTATTTTTATCTGATTTAATTGCCCTTTTGCCGCCAAAGAATCAAAGATTTCATACTCAGATCCTTCACAGTCAATCTTGGCAACAATATCCATATCTGGGTGTTGAGAAATTATTGAATTTAACTCTTCGCTAATAGGTTTTAAAGTCAACTCTTCTGTCGGGAGAGATTTATTTTGCTTATTATTTGTTCGGTCTTCTGAAACTCCAATACTTGCTCTTAATTCATAATCAAATTCGACTGTTACTTTTTTTTCTGCATCAGCAATTCCATAACTAAATGGCTTAATTTTGAGAGAAATATCTGGGTTTAAATCAAAATTATGTAGTGCTTGTTTATAGGTAACGTTGAATAGTTCGTAACTCCAGATTGACTTCACATTTTCCTGACTAGCAAAATATAGACTAGCTAACCCTACATTCATGCCAATATCTAGCATAACTACGGGGCGGTCATAAATAAAAGTATAAATTCCTAACCAAAAAATTTCCCAAAGAATAGAAAGTTCTCCTGCTGTTTGAACATTTACTTTTATGCCTTCTATTTCTACAATCAATTCATCATTTTTCTCTATAGTAAACTTGGCATTTAACTTTTTCTTGAGAAATTTTGCTTGATTCAATGCTTTTTTATCATTTTCTTTGTGGGTTTAATACCCCACCGTCTACACGGTGTTCAAAATTACTTGGGGTTAGAATCCCCATGTAATTTTCCTCCTGTCTCCTGTCTCCTGTCTCCTGTCTCCTTCTTCAAGGAGTAGAAAATCATGTTTTTCCTTTTCAACATATATATCCAGTGGTTTGAGAAATAATTTATCTGAACCACGCTCAACTTCTACATCATTAAAACTCATATTTAACTTAGGAATTTTATCTACCCAATACCAATTAGGTATCTTCTGGTAATTCCTCACATTTCTCAAAAAATTCTTAGTCTTTAACAATGGTTCTTTTAACATTATTCGTATTCCTCTTAAGTAAACAAACTGAATAATTTATTTGAAGGAAAGATCACATTGTTGTTACTACTTTCTCTCCGTACCTAGCCATTGATATAACACCTAGATGAAGAAAAAAAACAGTATAATTATAGCCATCATAGCATAATAATTCTCTTCATTTATCTAAAACTACTGATAATTTTCTCAAAGATTTTATAATTGGTGAAAATTCTTAACTTTATGAAATATTAGGGATGGCACAGAGGGTAAGCATTCAGCTATTAGCAGTCAGCGCTGCCCTGCGAGATGCTACACAAACAGCAATTAGTAATGAATAATTACTTATCAGTTTTGAGAAGGGGACTTTAGCAGTAACTTTTTATTCTTTCTCAATTTTTCAATTGCTTTGACCTTCCACAAAATTAATGGCTGTTAACGTAGTTCCTCCGCAGGAGGCTAGCTAATAGCTGACGGCTGTTTGCGCAGCATTCCGCAGGAAATGCTTACCACAGAAGTAATATATTTAGCTATACTGGATAAATAATTAGGGAAATGGCTTTAGAATATACTTGATAAATTGATTGATTTTTTATTTTTATGAAGAACCTAATAAAAATTATCCCTTGGTTAGTTATGGCTGGCTTCGCTTGGTCTCTTGGTTTCTTTTACAATGTTTATTATGGTGGTTTAATTGGTCGGTTACGAGGAATGTACTACAATAAGGTGGCATTAGCAGCGGAGGTGGAAGGGTCAAAAAGACTGATAATTGTTGGTGGTTCGGGAGTACACTATACTGTCAATTCTCAGTTAATGGGAGAAGAACTTGGTATTCCTGTATTTAATTTTGGCTTGGATGGAAATTTGGGTCTGAATGTAATTTTTCCTACTATTTTGGAGCAAGTTCGTCCAGGAGATGTTGTGCTGATAATTCCTGAATACTTAATGCTATTAGATGAAGATGGATTAGGCGATCGCTCTACTTACTTTGGAGTAGCTATTGGAAAACCAGGGTTAGGAGGGGTACCACCTAAGCAGTTTGCTCAAGATACTTTTGGTTTGGGCGTACCTAGTCTTAGACAATTGACAAAATCTACTATAGATATAGTTAAGCAAGTAGAAGTTCCAGGTTATTATGCCGATCCTATTACAGACTGGGGAGACCCGACTAAAACATGGGAACGCAAAAGTAAATGGTGGAAATTGACAGTTAACAAACCCGTTACTCCTCATTCAATTGCACGAATTAAGCAATTTAGAGAAGAGTTAGAAGCTAAAGAAGCAAGTTTAGTCATATCATTACCTATTATTTATGCCAGTACAGATGAAAGAACTGTGAAAAATGTGGAGAAAACTGCTGAAGAGTTAGGTAAAATTGCTCCTCTAATTACTGACGAAAAGTTAAATTTATGGACTGACGTTAACTTGTTTGCTGATACTCACTACCATCTTAAACCAGAAGCAAAAGTTATACGTTCAAAAGAATTAGTTGAACAACTCCAACCTATAATTCAATCGACAATAAGTAATAAATAAGGTTTTAATTACCCCCTTTCTTTGTTTTTCAAGAGGGAAAAGGGAGAAAGGCTTAAAAGTCTGAAAAAAAACTTAAATTTCTTCTAGATATTCACGCTTAGGTTGACACAAGCTATACCAACCAACGGTAATATAAAACCCGGTTGAAAAGTGGTCATTACGACAATAGGAAGCAATCTCGCGCAACTCCTGAGATTGCTTCTTTCCACGCTATACGACTTGGATTCTATATAAGAAGGGTTTTGTTATCTAGGAAAGAAAGATCGAAGAACCGAAAAATCTGGCTTTGTTTGAGTTTTAAGCTTTTGATCTGTCCTAACCTTTCCTTCGACTGCCATACCTTAAGATACCCCCTAATTTTCCCCTTCATATCAAATCAGGTTAAATACCCTCACAATCAATAGCTTAAAACCCTGATTATTACCTTATTGTATCTATGTGCAATTAGGCGGATTTAATATCATTTATTGCCCAAATTCCGCAGCCAAAACATCATCATTATCATCAGCGAGAGTCGCAACAATAGTAATTGCCCGAGAAATTTCTCCTGGAGATAATTCTGCTACAGTACGAGTTGCCAGAATTACAATTTGATTATCCACAATAGCAAAATGAGATTCCATGGTCGATAACCAATTCATTTCCAATAATCTACGCATTAACTCGGGTTCATTTTTTGCTGGTAACTTCAGAACATAAGACCAGACATCAAAAGTATCATCATCTGTTTCTCCAGTCAGTCTGACATATACTTCCACACTACCATATTGAAATTTCCATAAATGGCCTGCTTCATTATTGGCCACCATCACTTTTTGATCTTCTGCCATATTGGCAATAATTGTTTCAATCTCTTCTATGTAGCTGAGACTGGTATCATTTTCAGTTATTTCTATATTATCTTCTTCGGTAGAAGGATTATCCACAGAAGTACTGTCAGGGTTGTTAGTAGTCATAATTTATACCTATAGAAAAATTATCTATTACCAGTTTAAGTCCTGAACCTATCCTAATTACAAACAAAGCTATAATGCTATCCACAATTAGTAATCTATAGCTATGTCCAAAGCAGAAATTAATTTTCCTTATTTTGACAAAATCTTGGCCAATTTAGAAGATGAAGCAACTAAAACTATCTTTGGAAACCACGTTCACTGGGGTTATTGGGAAAATCCTAATTGGGCAAAAAATACTGCTGAAGATTTTGCGATCGCGACGGAAAAGCTATCACAAAAGGTTTATCAAGCTGCTGATATTAAGGATGGTATTTCTATTTTAGATGTGGGTTGCGGTTTTGGCGGTACAGCTGCCAGTATTAATAATAATTATTCGGAGGTAAAAATCACGGGATTAAATATAGATGAACGGCAATTAAATGTAGCTAGAAAACAAGTTCAAGCTTGTGGTGATAATTCTATTGAATTTGTGCAGGGAGATGCTACTAAAATGCCTTTTCCTGATAATTTTTTTGATGTGGTTTTGGCGGTAGAGTGCATTTTTCATTTTCCTAGTCGCTCTGCTTTTTTCCAAGAAGCAAAAAGGGTTTTAAAACCTGGTGGTAAAATTGCTTTGTCTGATTTTGTTCCTACTGCAACAATCAATTTTTTTGAACCTGTAGTTAGATTATTTATCAAAGATTTGGGTGCTGAAACTTATGGCAATGTTAATTTTTTTACTATTGCTAACTATCAAGATTTAGCAATAAAAATAGGTTTGAACAGTTTTCTAATAGAAGATATTACTTTTAATACTTTACCTACTTATAAAATCCTAAAGGAGTTTCCTGTTTTTTCAGATTCTCCAGCTAATCAGAAAACAAATAATATTTTTGAATGGGTGACACGGTTGGGACTACTACGTTATTTAATTTTGTCAGCGAGTATAGAATAATTTTCCCATTTTCAATTGAGGTCTTATAGGAGGCAACAGGCAACAGGCAACAGTGGGAAAAATATTTCCCGGTCTACAGGTTTATTATCAGCATAAGTCTTAACCAACTCATTCTTTGCACTCCACATATATGTGCTTAAGAAAATGAATTGACTATTGCGACATTCGCAACAGAGAGGAGAAGTAAATATTTTTCCCATCACAACCTCAAATTTTGGTGCTTGAGAAAATGAATTAGCTATTGCGACATTCGCAACAAAGAGGGGAAGTAGTTATAACAGTTGCCAAGGCGCTTAGGATATAAAGGACAAACATAGATAGATAGATAGATAGCGATCGCCTAATTGAGATGGTCTAATAATTTGATACTTTTTCCTCCATACACCTCAAATTTTGGTGCTTGAGAAAATGAATTAGCTATTGCGACATTCGCAACAGAGAGGAGAAGTAAATATTTTTTCCTCCATACACCTCAAATTTTGGTGCTTGAGAAAATGAATTAGCTATTGCGACATTCGCAACAGAGAGGGGAAGTAGATATTTTTCCTCCACACACCTCAAATTTTAGTGCTTCACAAAATGAAATGACTGTTGCGACATCCGTAATAGAGAGGGTAAGTAGATATTTTCTCCACCACACAGATGCTTAAGGAAATGAAATGACTATTGCGACATTCGCAACAGAGAGGGGAAGTAGATATTTTTCCTATCACACACATAGATAAGGTGCTTAAAAAAATAAATATTCCGGAGAATAGACTAAAAACTCAAAATCTCAACCGAGAATTCAAAAGCCTTGCGATCAAGTAATCTTGACTTTATCCTTAATTTATTTTCAACAATTAATAATTAATAATTACCTATCCTGAAAAAGAAGAGGATTGACTAAAAAGAAAAAAAATTCTTCTTTCTCCTTTATAAAGAGAGGCTTTAAACCTTAATTATGCAACAAAATTGATTGTAAAAATTGATGATCTTTTCCCTTATGGGGTACCCTACCAACCCCATAAAATCCGCGAGTGATAGGGTATATTAAACCCATAGCGCATTCTCAGTTCTACCGATTACTGACTACTTCTTCAACAGGTTTATAACCCACCCAATACTTACTAACGAAATGAACTTCAGTCGCGATATTAATAAAACCTACTTTCTCCAAACGTTCCTCTAAACTATCTGTAATGTAACTTTGATAATAAGGTTCATGGAACATTGCTGGAAAATTTTTTAACATTGGCGCAAAATCAGGTTCATCAGAAACTTGAATCGAATCACAAATCACAAAAACACCCCCAGGTTGAGTCACTCGAAAAGCTTCTTCTATTACTTTTTGACGTACTATCGGAGGTAATTCATGGAACATAAAAACACAAGTTGTTGCCTGAAAAAAATTATCTCTCAAAGGTAAATCTTCTGCATTTCCTTGTAAAAGTTGAGGCAACTCTCCCAAATCTTCAGATAATAATTGATGAGCTTTTTTTAAATAAGCCGACGATAAATCAACACCATAAAGAGTAGCCTTTGGTAAAGTAGCGCGAATAAATTTTAAAGTTCTACCAGTACCACAAGCAATATCTAAAACTCGTAACTTTTGGGGAGCGACCGCCTCTAATTTTTGCCCAGAAAATAACTTTTCTAATCCTATTTTTAACGGAGCTAAAATTCGTCTTCGCATGGCATCAGCAGTACCATTAAATAAAAGTTCTACCTGTAAATCGTAGAGATTAGCTGATGTATCGCTTAAGTAGCCATCTGTTTGATAATGAAAATTTTGTAAATAATAACTAGGATAATTTTGAGTATCTATTTGTTGAGAAAATTCTTGATATTTCTTTTGTTTAATTCTATTCCAAATTGTAGGCATATCCAGCCAAAGATGAGGATAATAACTGAAAAAATCAGACCACGGATTATCAAATATAATATTAACTGGATAAATACCATTTTCTCCATCTGCCACATCTCTTTCCATAATGTCATCAATGCGTTTCTGCATTTTTTGGATAATTGCAGGAGACAAAGGTTGAGTTTTAAACTCAAGAGTTGGATAAACAAAATTTCTCAGTTTAGTAGAAATTTGTTTGTGAGCTAAAGCAAAGTAAATTTTACCTTGTTGAAATGTTTGATGAGTTAATTTTGTAATAGTATTTGACACGATGATAAGTCTAAATAGATTTTGCGAGTTTTGTAGTTTTATTTCAGGATTGTAACGCAATTATCATATAGCAGAAAGAAGAAGGAGGAAGGAAGAAGGAAGAAAGTTGATATTCTGTTGTTTTAGATATTCCATAAGTAAAGAGTAGTAATGGCAGTTGCTATAACTTTGAATAAAAGACTATATAGCAATCTTATTTGAGTTGTGAGATATTGTAGATTTTAGGGAATAGGGAATGCTGGAGCTGGAAACAGGTATGGGAGAAACACCGAAGCAATAAAATTATCACAAATAATTTAGGATAGTGTTTTGATTTGAGATGTAAATCTAGATTGAGGTTTTTTCTTATAAAAAAAGCGCGCCGATAGAGTACCTGATCTCCTGGTCTTTGCTACTATTTAGTGCTGTTTTTTCTCCTTGACTATTCTCTATTCTCTATTGGCTTTTTAATAGTACTTGGTTTCCACATCCCAGATAAAAACGCTATAGTCTTTTGGCGTTTTATGAGTTATTTGCGCAGCATTCTGGTAGGAAAAGGCAACAGGCAAAAGAGGAATGTCAAACACCTTAATGCGTAGTGCTATACCTATATAGTATAGGGCTTGCTGATTAAATCTAAAAGCATTGACATATAAAGACAAGTGCCTTTTTGGGGTCGAAAAAAGTGCCTGGTATCACGTCTAAAACGCTCAAAAAATTAGCATTTTAGGCTTATAGTTGGGCAGAAAAATCATTCTGACAATTGTTACTGCTACCTCCTCACTCATTGCCCGTTCCTCCTGTCTCCTGTCTCCTGTCTCCTGTCTCCTGTCTCCTGTCTCCTACCCCATATATATATTGTTGCTTCAAACAAAAATAGCCCCCAGTAAAGGAGGCTATAAGAACTAAGTCGCTATTGTTTTATGAAGTAGCAAAGCTTAAATAGATACAACATTACTCTGTCTAAATTATTTAAGTAATAAAATACTCATTCCTCAAGCTTTGAAAAAAACTTCTTTCCTACTAACTTCTTAGTTATACTTAGGGCTTACCAATCAAATCTAAAAGCATTAACAGGTAAAGATTTTAGCTTTTTTACAGCAAAAAAAAATACAACTTTTTAAGCTTGAGTAACTAAAAAGTTAGGATAAAAGGCAGAATAATTGTAGAAAAATCAAGGGATAAAATATCTGACTACCTCTTCTAAATTCCCCATTCCTCCTGAGGACTGACTCCTGAGGACTGACTCCTGATTTCTACCAAAAGACTTATTCAGTAAACCCTACTTAATTTATTGATTTAGCAATCGTAGTAGAGAGAAAATTCATAAGGATGAGGCCGTAAACGCAGAGGGTTAACCTCATTATCCAACTTGTACTCAATCCAAGTTTGAATTAAATCCTCTGTAAATACCCCACCAGTAGTCAAAAACTCATGGTCTTTTTCCAAAGCTTCCAAAGCACCTTCTAAAGACCCAGGAGTAGAAGGAATCTTGCTTAACTCTTCAGGACTGAGGTCATAAATATCCACATCCAAAGATGCACCAGGGTCAATTTCATTCTTAATCCCATCAATACCAGCACAAAGCATCGCAGCAAAAGCCAGATAAGGATTACAACTAGCATCAGGACAACGGAACTCTAGTCGCTTGGCCTTGGGATTTGTACCACTTAAAGGAATCCGAACAGAAGCAGAGCGGTTACCTTGAGAATAAGCTAAGTTTACTGGAGCTTCAAATCCAGGAACTAATCGCTTATAAGAATTAGTAGAAGGATTAGAGAACGCCAAGATTGCCGGAGCGTGCTTGAGGATACCACCAATGTAATTAAGTGCTGTCTTACTCAAATTGGCATAACCATCACCCCAGAATAGAGGTTGTCCATCTTTCCAGATTGACTGGTGACAGTGCATCCCCGAACCATTATCGTTAAATATAGGCTTAGGCATGAAAGTAATTGTTTTACCATGCTTTTTGCCCACATTCTTGATGACATACTTATAAATCATCAAGTTGTCTGCAGCTTCTACCAATGTGCCAAACTTAAAGCCTAATTCATTCTGACCACCTGTAGCAACTTCGTGGTGATGCTTTTCAATGGGAACTCCACACTTGGCCATTGTTAACAGCATTTCTGTCCGCAAGTCTTGCATTGTATCTGTGGGAGATACAGGGAAGTAACCTTCTTTGTAGCGAGGTTTATAAGCTTTGTTACCACCTGGTTCTTCACTACCAGAATTCCAGCGACCTTCTATACTATCTACATAGTAATAGGCTTTATTTTCTGTTTGGTCAAACCGAGCATCTTCAAATACAAAGAATTCTGCTTCAGGACCAAAGAAGGCAGTATCCCCAATACCTGTAGATCTTAAATAGTCAACTGCTTTCTGAGATATTACTCTGGGGCAACGGCTATACCATTCTCCAGTTCGAGGCTCTTTGATACTACAAGTTATACTTAATGTTGGTTCAGCCATAAAAGGGTCAATCCAAGCAGTAGTTGGATCTAGTACCATCATCATGTCTGACTCGTTAATATTTTTCCAACCACGAATACTGGAACCGTCGAAGGCAACTCCATCTGTAAAGGAACTTTCATCAATTTGACTTCTGTGAACAGTTAAATGTTGCCAAATACCAGGTAGGTCAATGAATTTCAAATCAATAACTTGAATATCATCATTATTAATCCAGTTCAATACATCTTGGGCTGTTTGTGCCATATTAGCTCCTAAGTTTTAAATTTGGGCTTTCTTATCAAGAAGAATAGCCCTAATAAGAATACATCCGTTTAAAATTTTGGCTTTCTTAACAAGAAGAATAGCTGTGACATACTCCCACACTAAGCTGGCGCTATAGTGTCGGCTTCTCGTTTCGCAGCCCCGGTATCCCGTCGGGCTCCACGAGCTTTAAGGACGGAATGCCCTACCGCCCTATTTTTTATATTTATCGCTGCATTTCCTAGTTCATGCTTCCCTACAAGATGCTGCGCAAACGCAAACAAGTCGCGGTCTATGAAAACACCGCAATGTGGGCAACAATAAGTTCGTATCAGCTAATAAGAATACATCCAGCCAATCATAAGAATGAAAATCGTTGAGTTTTTGTATCTAATATTACAATATTTCCTGGCCTTACTCAAATAATTCTGCTAGGTGTCAATTTATAGTAGGGTAAGATAGAAAGTTTAAGAAATTGTTGGGAGAATAATTATATGCGGGACACTATAACTAGCTTAATAGATAATTACGATGCTAAAGGTCGTTATTTGGATCGGGATGCTGTCGATCAATTAAAATCTTATTTTGAAACTGGTACTGCGCGAGTACAAGCTGCTACATTAATCAATTCTATGGCTGCTAGTTTGGTTAAGCAAGCTGGGATTACGTTGTTCGCACAACAGCCGGAATTAATTCGTCCTGGTGGTAATGCTTATACGACTCGCCGTTATGCTGCTTGTCTACGGGATATGGATTATTATTTACGTTATGCTACTTATGCTTTGGTCGCAGGTAACACGGATGTTTTAGATGAAAGGGTCTTACAAGGTCTTCGAGAAACCTATAATTCTCTAGAAGTACCTATTGGACCTACTTTGGTTGGAATTGGTATTCTTAAAGAACTTGTTAAATCTGAGGCGGCAGCGGCGGGTATTGAAACTGGTGCTTTTTTAGAAGCACCCTTCGACCATTTAATTAGTGAATTAGCTGAAAAGGATATTTAGTAACAGTATTTCTTGGCTTGACTAAGTTCATGGCCGTAGAGGGGGGTTGAACAAAAAGATGAATAAAACCCGCCTCTCTCTGTGGATGTCAATAATTTTTCTATAGCTATAAAATTAATTTTTCTGAATAGTTAATGGTTAAAATATTTGCTTAACCTGTAGTAGCTAGTCTATAAAAAAAATTAGTTTTGGTAAAATTTTTGGTTAAGTTAGTTTTGATTAGTTTTGCTCGGCGGATTTTATATTTTTGATGATTTTTTCCAGGTTAATATAGTAGTGTTGAGGTGGGAATTTTATTAATTTTAAAATTATATATAGCAGAGAACAAGAAACAGCAGGAAAAACATTTCCCTGTCTAAAGATTATTATCAGTCTATGTCTGTGCCCTATCTGTCAGTCAGAAATCTTGAAAGAGGACTTCCGTTATAATCGCTCTTATTTAAGGGTGAAATAAATTTCAACCAGTAAAATAATTGAGCAATACGCAGGGGCATTTTTTGGTGTTTTAATCGTATCAAACCCTGAAATAATTGGGTGCATCTCAATTTTGAATAAAGCCAAAAATTTATCGCTTTTAGGCAACAGGCAACAGGCAACAGGCAACAGGGAATAGAGAATAGGGAATATACAGGAAAAAAGTATTTTTGCAAATATGAGATGCACCCAAAGAATTCAACAGTAATAGTGATGACTTTAACTTACTAGTACAAGCTCAAGCCAACTCAACATCAAGAGGCAGAAATAAATCAAATTATTGATGTTTGTAAAACAGTGTACAACTACCCTTTAAAGGAGGGTAAAGACTGGTTAAGTTTCGGCGATCGCCTACATGAAACAAGTAAAGTCACTAATCAATAGTTGTACAATTATTTCTGAATATATTATCCCTGCCGATACCACTGGTCATAATTACAATTGTCAAGCAAAAAACCTAACAATAGCTAAGAAAACTAATCCTAAGTTCAAGTAAGTTAATGCTCAAGTTTTACAACAAACTTGAAAACAATTAGACAGAGCATTTTCTGAGATGAAAAGTTTAAGTAAAGGCTTCCCTAGATTTAAGAAAAGGATGAGAAGCTTTGTTTTTCCTGTCATCCTTAGAAATTGTTTAGGTTGCAGTAGAATCAAGTTACCTCAACTAGGACGAAAACTATGTTTTAATGGGTAAGTTCTAATTAAATTAAATTTCTGTTTCCTATTCCCTACGATAAGTAAATATTTGTGGTTAAACAAAGATTAGATATTTTATTAGTAGAACAAAATTTATGTACTTCTCGACAAAAAGCTCAAGTTTTGATTAGAGCAGGAGAAGTAATGGTAAATCAGCAAATAATTGATAAACCAGGAACTGAAGTAGAGTCTGAGGCAAATATCAAAGTTAAGCAAAAATCTTTGTATGTTTCTAGGGGAGGTTATAAACTTGCCAAAGCATTAGAATATTTTTCTATTCCTATTTCTGGCAGAATATGTCTTGATGGAGGCATTTCAACAGGTGGGTTTACTGACTGTTTGTTACAAGCAGGGGCTAAATTAGTTTACGGTATTGATGTGGGATATGGGCAAGTTGACTGGGGTTTGCGTAATGACCAAAGAGTTGTTTTGAAGGAGAGAACTAACCTACGTTATTTAACTCCTATAGAATTATATGGCGAGGAGCTAATATTAAATTCTCCAGCACAGGAAAATTCAGAAATATATCCTAATTTAGCGGTAGTTGATGTTTCTTTTATTTCTTTGACTAAAGTTTTACCTGCTTTATGGCAATTACTTATTCTACCTCGTGAAACAATATTGTTGGTAAAACCTCAGTTTGAAGTAGGGAAAAAACGAGTAGGTAAAAAAGGTGTGGTACGTTCTTCTACTGACCAAGCTGAAGCAATTTTTCAAGTATGGAGTAGTGCTCAGAATTTAGGATGGGGATATTCTGGTTTGACCTGGTCTCCTATACAAGGTCCGGCTGGTAATATAGAATATTTATTATGGTTAAATATAGAAAGTAAACTTTCATTAGATTTGAGAGCGATCGCTCAGATAACAAAATTAGCTCAAGAAGAATTTCATCATAGTTCATAATTAAAATTTGACTTTGAAAATCACCACACTTCTTAACTATCTAATATTAAAAATAAACAGTTAATTATTGTTTAGTCTGGTTCAGACAAAATTCATATCTAGAGTTAAATATCCTAGAGATAGTATTTAATTCAAATAAGTGCTACAGTGAAAGAAAAAAAGTGATTTGTATGAATTATGAATGCTATTAGGCAAAATATAAGTATTGAAAAATATCAAAATTATCGGCTTGGTAAAGAAATTTTTCCAGGCTGTAATCTTGTGAATTTAAGTCCAAAACAGGCAGAAGAATTAAAGCAAAATCTCTGGGAAAATGGTGTTATTTTCATCCGCAACCAAAATCTGACGGCATCTCAGTTAACAGCATTTGCCAGACAGACCTTTAGAGATTCAACCCTTGGCCATCGTCGCCCACAATCCCTAGACCCTGAAATTCCTGCATACTTACAAAGTCCAGGGTCTTCTACTTTGGGGAATCCTAAAGGATTATCTGATAGTGTACGAGGTAAGATTGCCTGGCAATGGCATCACGACAAAGACCTTCTCCCAACAACTGCTGGGTTAGAGATGAATGCTCCTTATGTGGTCATGCTATATGGTGTGACTATCCCCTCAGAAGGCATTGATGGACAGCCCCATACTACTGATTTTCTAGATATGATACAAGCCTATAATAACTTTGAGTCTGAATATCAGCAGCAATTAGAACAGCTTTGGATGTATCATCTTTCTCCTATACCTCCACAACCAGGGGAGGAGGTCCCCAGGAAACTGCATCCTTTAGTATCAACTCACCCAATAACTGGACGTAAAGGTTTATATTTGGGTTCAGACAGTTCTATTCTACAGGGACTTGAGGATAAACCTGATTTGGCAAAGCGATATTGGATAGAGTTATTTGAGAAAGCTCTTAATTCTACGCCTATTTATCATCATGTTTGGCAAGCTGGAGATATTGTATTTTGGGATAACTCCCAAGTTATGCACACTGGAAAAGCTTACGATTCTACTAAATATAAACGCATTGCTTTGCGTATTGGAGTAGTGAATAACCGTGATGATTATAACTGCTAAATTGACAAAAAATTACATATCTTTCATTTTGATAACTCATTAATTTATCCTCATATATTTGCTCTATTTTTATCTTAAAGAGTTAAAGTATTACCGAATAATTAATAATTAATAATTAAATAATTCGCGCCTTGAAGCCGACCCTTTTAAGGGGGAAAAAGAGGTCGAGAGATGGCGAGGAGACCTCGCCATATTCAATCGACTAAGAAAAGAAATAATATTTCCTTATATTCAATTCCGTAAGGGTTTTAACCAGAGGTAATTATCAATTATCCATGATCAATTATCAATTAATAAAAGCAGTTTTGGAGTTTAGTGAATAGGGAATAGAAATTAGTATTAAACGTCAGCATTCAGCCGTCAGCTATCAGCCATCAGCTATTGCTTTTAATTTTAGATAAAAGCTTTACTAATTGAGTCATAATTTATGCTTACGCTCTCTAGCTGGCTGAAACAGTCTATATTAATTAAAACCCCCTTCTTTCCCTTCTTTTGCTGAGAGCTGACAGCTAATAGCTGTTTGCGCAGCATTCCGTAGGAAATGCTTACTATTAAACTGTACTTCACCATCCTAAAAAATGCTGTAATATTTTTAGATTATTATATAAATAATATAAGTTATTTTTACTATTAATTTTCTCAATAAACTGCTAAATAGTGGTTGGTTAATATGAGTTTATTCTTATATTTAAAAGTAATACCAATTCCCAAGAATAATCCTCTACATATGCAACACTTCAATGATTAAGTAATTAGTACAGTTAAGTAAAATTAAATACGATTATCAAACACTTACTATATATTATTCATATTTTTACTACTCTCTTCGACCTACGGACGTTACATACAATTTTCCTAAAACCCCTCAAGAAAATATAGAAAAATTTTTGATATTTGGTATAATATTTTAGGGTTTTGGTAGGCGGTAAGCTAAATATCTGGTATACATAAAATTAGAGGGAGGGGAGCAGAATGGTTTGGGAAAATTCACAGGAAAACAAGAGCATTTTCATAGAAATTTTCAAATATATAGGTTATCGGTGGCGATCGCCTAACCTTAAATCTTCAAATATTGAACTTCCACAGTTACTTACTCCTGAAAGTATTCTTCCACAATAATCTGAGGATATAGATAATTTTTTTTGCTGTAACTATTAAATTGCCATGTTCATCCGAAAAATTAGTATATTTTTTCTTTTCCTGATTAAATTATCTATTTATATATTTTGTACTTCATTTATTTTTAGCACAATAATTTCTGCCAAAATTATATCTGTCAAATTAGCGGATCGATTTTTATATAGTTTAATTCTCTTTGGCGATTTTTTAAGAGGAATAGAAATAGTTGAACTTTTTAATATTGTTGCTTTTGCTGTTGTGGGAATGGGTTTTGGTTTAGCAAGTATTTTTTTACCTAAGTATTTAGGTCGTTATGTGAGTGCAATTCTATTAATAATTTTAGTGCCAATAATTTTTCTCACGACTCAAATGGTGAGATATGATATTTGGGTAGAACAGGTAGCAAATAACGAAAATTTATCTCTTGATGGAGCGGAATTACTAACTAATTCATTTTTAAATCAAAGGGTAGGTAATGATGGTATTTATGGCTTCTATTTATATACTGCTCAGTTTCCTATTCTCCCTGATAAAAAAGTACAGATGAATAATTTAGATAGATTGGAAAAGAATGTTAATTCAAAATTTGTGAGTCTGATAGGAGTTCCACCAGGGGTTATTTCTTGGGCAATTAGTTTGTGTTTTTGGGCGATTAGAATTTTTTATTTTGTAGTAGCAGTAGTCACGACTGTTGCTCACTTCAGAGAAGGTTTAAGGATCGTAAAATGTTAATCTTGTAGATTAAATTTTGCTCTGGGAGTTATAGCAAATCTCAAAAACTTTTCTATGTTTTCTTGAGTGAGGGAGATGGGGAGATGGGGAGATGGGGAGATGGGGAGATGGGGAGATGGGGAGATGGGGAGATGGGGAGTAGTAAACATAAGAATAGTTAATATCATGTTCAGTTGAATACTTATAAATAAATGTTGTGAGTTTTCAGGAGTCAGGAGTCAGGAGTCAGGAGGAAAAAAAAAGGGCAAAAAGAGGAAATATTGGAGAAAAGTAAAGATAATTTCATTATTTCTTTGGTACCGTCGGTACTGTCAGTCCTTAAATTTTATTTATAACTGATTATCCGTTAGCGTAGCTCCCCCGGAGGGGGAACATGATATAACACATTAGGTGGCTAATAATCCCTTTTCACGTTATTGAATCCTACTAATTACTTAATTCATTGAAGTCTTGCATAAGTATCGCATTCTTTTTGAGAAATTGTATTATACAGCAGAGAATTTAGCTAATTATTGAATTTTTAACAACAGCGAGTGCCATTTCAGTTATCAGTTGTCAGTTGCCAGTTATTAGTTATTAGTACATCCTGCAATAGGGAGGCAATAAATACGGAATATTATTTTTTTATCTATAGCGCTATGTCTTTTGGTTAAGACAAGAAATTTGGGTTGTAAGGGAACAGGGAATAGAGAAATTTTCTAAGGTATTTGCGTAGCGCTATAGAATATACTTTAAATCTTTTTTTCATACTTTTTTTTGCTCTATCTCTTCTCTATTGTTTACTACCTGTTTCTGTCAAAACTCTAATTTAATTGATTGGATATAATACCAATTTGGAAAAAGAATTTTACGAATAATAAGATAAATTAAAATACTTTATAGGAAATGTTAATTGGACTAAAAAGATTAATTCCTAGCTAATAAATAGTATCAAAGCCATTCATTCTGACTCCTTACTCCTAATAAATAACCTAGTTATTTGTAGCAAATATTTATCAAATTGATGTAACATACTGTTTCAGCACATATAAAAGGGTAAAGTTGTTTTCTTGTTTTTCTATTAGGGAGCGTCGCTGCAAAGATTTAATGATATTCAATAATTCTGAAGGTGGTATTTGTAAATTATCTAATAAGGTTGAAATTGTTACTGGTTCGGTTGTGGTTGCTAGGTGAGAGATTACTTGTTTTTCTACTTCTGATAAACGGGAAAGTTGCTGATGTAATAATTCTTTGATGTCTGCGTCTAAAAATAGAGGGTCGTATTGAAATAATTCTGAGATATTTCCACTGAATAAGTCATTAATGGTTGTGGCAATTATATTTAACCAAGTCGGGTTGCCTTGATAAAAGTAAATCAATTTTTGCCATTGTTCGTCTATTTGTAAGTCTTGGTCTTTGAGAATTTTTGTAGCTGCTTGCTCATCTAAACCTTTGAGGTGTAATGAACGAATGGATGTATTTTTACCTTTAATAATTTCTCTGAGTTTTTCTCTACTAATTATTAGGCAACAACTTTGATGGGAGAGTTGGGCGATAAGTTGGAAAAATTGGCTGTAGTTTTTATGTTCTGGAGTGTAATGACTTGCTAGTTTGCCACTACTAAATATTGTTTGGATATCATCTAATATTATGAGGCAGCGATGCTTTCTCAAATTTTCTAAAAGATGAGAATTTTCTGAGGTTTCGAGAATGGAATTTTGGTTGGAGATAAATTGAATGAGTCGGTTTTTAATTGTTTTGAGTGGTGGGGAGTCTCGGAGACTTTGCCAAATTATATAGTCGAATTTATTTTGAATATTTTTGATGAGTTGAAGAGCTAATGTTGTTTTGCCAATGCCATTCATTCCGTGAAGCACTACTATTTTTTTTTGTTCTTGGAGAATCCATTTTTTGAGGGTTTTTATTTCCTGAGTTCTACCGTAGAATTTTTTATAGTCTGGTGCATCTGAGAGTTCTATTTTTGGTTTAGGAATAGTCTGGTGTTTGTTGATATTTGGTTGAGTCAAATTTTCAGGGTTTATAGTTTCTGAGGAGGAGAAAGTTTCAGGGCAAAAATTTATATTGTTAATTCCTATAAAATCATTTGGTGATGAAACTATGGATAACTGCCATCTATCAAATGCAGTGCGTAGATTAGATTTATTTACTTGTTCTCCGAAAGTCTCTGAAAAAGTTTTCCATAATTCTGAAGCGACATCTCTAACATGACCGTTAGTGCATTGAAATTCTTGAGCAATTTCCGAATATTTTTTACCTTGAAAAGTACCTCGTAATATTACTTGTTGGAGGTCATCTAAATGTTTTCCTGTTTGATTAAAGATGAGATGGTCTGCTAGATTTAAGATTTCTTGGATATCCATAGATGAGGTAAGTAGAGGAATTTTATATATTATAGTCCGACATTACCCTACACCATAAATTTTTTAATCAAATTTAATGACGAAAGAGAGATTTTTCAATCATTAAACTCCCTACTTTTACAGATTATTCCCTACTGACAATAAAAAAAATTTGTGATGGAATTGAAGAATAGCAAACATTAAGTCACTAGATTGATTTATGACTGAAGAACCAGACCTAGTTCAATTAATCAGAGATAATTTTCATGAGATTCTGAGATATTTACAGCAACAATATGATGAGTTACCTCCCGAACTGAAAAAGGTCGTTGAAAGTATACCCGATTTTTTAAGTGATATTGAAACAGATAGTCAACTTATTAACAAACGGGAAGTTTATCAAATAATTGCCGAATTTCTCCACAAAAACTTAAATGAAGAACTACCTTTATGTCTGGATGCTACCCATATTATTTGCGGGGAAGATGACCCAAGGTTATTAAAAGAAAGAACTGAAGATGCAGAAAAAATTGCTGAGGATGCCAAAGAATTAATTTTGACTATTAAAGTGCATTACGAGCTATTAAAAAGGTCAAAAGGTCTCAAATATAATCGGAGAACTGAAATTTTTTATAAGAAAAAAAATCAACCAGCACTAACCAAAGTAGAAGAGAAATTAGATTGGGATAGAGCACCTAGTGATGTGCGTTCAGGGTATCTAAATGAAGAGAAAAAAATATCAACTTTTAAACTTTATCCAATAGAGTAGAAAATTATGCCAGAACCATTTTTAATAGGTATAGCAGTAGCATTAGGATTAGGAGTAGTTGCAGCAGCAGTATTAGTAATATTTTGGGGACAAATTATAATGTGGGCATATGATAGTATTTTTCCCTGGATTCAAAAAAATATTCCATCAATTGAAAGTGAAGTAAGAGAAGCATTTACTGCTGCAGATAACGTTGTTTCTCCTATGCGTAATCTTATTCGTCAAGCGTGGAAAAAGTTGCGTCAATATTTGCTAAAGGATAAAAAGTTGCGTCAATATTTGCTAAAGCAAGTAATAGAACTAGAAAGAAAATCATCAGGTGGATGGATAAAGCAAATCACATATTCGGCAATCAAAATAATAGAATTAAATATCACGATATTTTATATGACCAATGGAACTTAAAAAGTATTGACCCCCGTGGTAAGCGTACCGCAATTAACTTATTTGGACTACCAGGTACAGGTAAAACCTTTTGTGCAGAAGCGATCGCTCACTTTTTAGGCAAGAAAATTATCAAAGTTAACTATGCAGAAATTGAGTCTAAATATGTAGGTGAAACGCCAAAAAATATTACGGCAGCTTTTAACAAAGCGAAAGAAACAGACTCAGTTTTATTCTTTGATGAAGCTGACTCTATCCTGGGAAAAAGATTAACTAATGTCACTCAAAGTTCCGACCATGGAGTTAATGTTAGTCGTTCTGTAATGTTACTTCAACTAGATAAATTTGATGGAGTTGTAATTTTTGCCACGAACCTCGCAAAAAATTATGACGGTGCATTTGTGCGCCGAATTTTGGCACATATTGAATTTGAATTACCAGACAAAGAATTTCGCATTAAACTATGGCAATATTTACTGCCAAAAGAAGTACCAACTACAGAAGATGTTAATCCAGAATGGTTAGCAAATGAATCAGAAGAACTTGCTGGAGGTGATATTTTAAATGTTGTAATTGCAGCAGCAAGTCGAGCAGTGATGAGAGAAGGAGAAGCTCAAAAAGTTTCCCCTTTTGACTTAGCTGAAGAAATCAAATTTGTTCGAGAAGCAAAGACAAAAATTGGCTCTCCTCACTATCAAACTAATCCACAAAAAGCCAAAATTAAAGAGACAGAAATGGAACGAAATGATTTATCTCCAGAACTTCGCGATCGCTACGATAAAGCTATTTCAGAAATAGATAAATCTGATTCAAGAATTTAGAATTTAGAATTACCTTTTCTTATAAATTAAGAGGATTGGATCAAAGGATTTTTTTTCTTTTTTCTCAATTAATGGAGAGGTTTTATACCTGAATTTTTCGGTAAAAGGAGTAGGGGAGTGGAGAAGTTCGGGAAAAGTATAGCAGTCGAAGGAAAGGTTAGGACAAATCAAAAGCTTAAAACTAAAACAACATAAGATTTTTCCTTCTTCCTTATCCCTTCTTGATTAAATAATTCCATAAAATTTATTAACTTCTTGCTTCTTGCTTCTTGCTTCTTCCTTCTTCAATAACTTCTTGCTTCTTCCTTCTTCAATAACTTCTTCCTTCTTGCTTCTTGCTTCTTCCTTCAAATAATTCCTGTTGTAAACGATAAATAATTGTATCTGGTTCAACCTGATTTAAAATATCCTGAATAACTATATCTTGTCCCAAAGGTCCCCAAGTACAACCCTTTTCCAAATAAACCTTAGTAGCTCTACCAATAGCATAAATTCCATAAGCTGCAATAGAAGCTTGAGTAATAGCAACTCCTGCATAAGAAGTAACACCAACCTTTCCTAAACCTAATAATAAACTACTTCCCAACTCCCCTAATAACATACCACCTTCACTAAATATAATTATTTTCCAAAGTTTACCTGCTTCATAGCTAGTCATGGGCAAATTATAGAGACGAGACAAAGAGCGAATTAAAGCTAAATCTATTACAGTAGTTCCCATCACATCAATAATAGCAACAGGATTAATAGCAACAGCTAAAGCTTTATACTTAGCAAAATCCCAGATTAAATCATCAGCTTCATCTTGTTTAATCTTAACAGTTTTATGAGCAATAGTTACCTCAGCTTCTCTTGCTTGTACTAACGCATTTAATGCTAAAAGCGATCGCCCTTCCCGCTCTAAAATAGTAATTATTTTTTGTTTCAAAGGATCTATTTGAGGCGATGGAGTTTCCCACTCATGAGTTACATTACCATCAGGCCATTCAATTTTTACAGGTATAGGAGCTGGTTCTGCTGAGACCATTACTACTTCTGTCGGAGAATAAATATTTTCTAATTCTTCTGATTTATCGGCAACAATATTTTGCAAATTTTTATAAATATCTTCTCGTTCAGCTTCTGTATATAAATCAATTTTATTAAACACTAAAATTAGCGGTTTTTTAGCCTTCCTTAATTCACACAAAGCATCATATTCAGTGCGGGTAAGATCACCAGAAACAACAAATAGAATTAAATCTGCTTTGCGAGTAACTTCCTTAGCCATTTCTCCACGAACTTGACCTGCTACTTCATCTAATCCAGGAGTATCTATTAAATCTATTTTTGCTGTCTCTTGTTGATGAGAATTAATAAAAATATTAGGTGTCCATCTAATCGCACGAGGCCATTGAGTCACACCATTTAGAGGACCTGTTTCTAATATTTTTTCACTTAATAAAGCATTTAAAACTGCTGATTTTCCACGACTTACAAGACCAAAAACTGCTATTTGGATTACTCCTTGGTCTAGCTTATCGATGTTGGATTTTAATAAATCTAATTGAGTTTTTAAGGAGGATAAAAATTCAGAAGTTATTGTTTTTTGTGCCGTATTTTGCAAAGCAGAATATCTATTTAGAGCTTTTCGTAAACTTGCCCTAGCACGTTTCCAGTGTTGTTGACCTTGTTTCTGGTGATTTTCTGGGGATTGATAATATTCTGTCACTATTTCTGAGTAAATATCTGAGTTAGTCAAGGCTATATTTAATAGGGAAGAAGGAAGAAGGAATAAGTAAGAAAGGAATCAGGTTTTTGAGTAACTTATATAGCAGAAGGAAGAGGGAAGAAGGCAGGAAGGAATCAGGTTTTTGAGTAATTTTTATTTTTATTATATAGCAGAAGGAAGAAGGAAGAAACAAAAGGCAAGAAATAAGAAGGCTTTAGTTCTCTAGGAGAGAAGGAAAAATCTAGCTTTGTCTAAGTTTTGAGCTTTTGATATGTCAAATACATTAATGGCGACTGCTATGTATAGCAATTCCATTTGAGTTGTGAAAAAAATATTTTGGAATTATCTAAAAGGGAACGAGGGCAGAGAGTTTCATTTTTTTGACAAAGCATTTAGAATTACTATACTTAACTTTTTTTATGCTTTTTTAATTTACAAGAGATAATTTTACAGTCAAGAAAACTACTAAATTTATGAAAGCTAGATTATCTTTTTCTTTTGGGTTTAATACCCCGGTTTAATACCCCACCGTCTACATGGTGTTTTCAATTAGTTGTGGTTTGACTCTCCATCAATTTTTTCCTTTTTCTTCCTTTCTTCTTCCTTCTTCCTTCTTCCTTCTTCCTTCTTCTTTTTATTCTGCCTGAGTTTGCAGAAGTTCCACTTTTTTCCGCTGTGGCAAAATATGATTTATTACTTGAGGAACAAAAGATTTTAAGAAATTATTTTGTTGAGTTTGGCTAAATACACTTTGTAGAATTTTGCTTAATTTCTCTATATTCAGAGAATTACTATTTGTCTGAGTTTGAAAATATTCTACTAAACTAATACCTGCGACTCTTGTTAGATAAGCAGCACTTACAGCTTGAACTGCACCACCTGCTACAAAAGTTACAGTATTACTTTTCAGGATAGTAGTTAATGTTTTTGTCGAAATTTCTACTAAGCCTAATTTTAGCATTAGCTCTGCTATAGTTCCTGCTACTTGCTTGCCTTGTTCGAGGGAAAATTTTTGCTCATATATAGCACTTAAATCTACTATTAATTGAGCATTTATAGCTGCTGTTGCTAATAAATCTAAAGCTGGAACTGGATTAGCAAATGCTGTTGCTGCAGCTATCCATTGATACTTTTCAATTATCGGAATAGCACGTTCTCGTCTGACTTGATTTAAGATACTTTTAGCTTCAAGTGTAATTATTTGTGCTTTTCTTTTAGTAGTTGCCCAGACTAATTTTTCTGTTTCTTTTTCTAATGTTTGATTCAATTTTTCTATCAATCCAGATATTTCTGGTAATGGTTGTTCTGTAGATTCTTTAATACTCCCATCTTGCTGATGTTTTCGTACTTTAACAGAATTAGGTTTAGCAGAAATTCCTACTAAATTTTCTTCTGAGTTAATGGTAGATAAAGTCTCTTTGAGTTTCTGTAATATCTGGGATTTTTCGTCTGGCAAACATTGGTCTTGTTTATTCCAAACTAGGATAAAACTTTGACCGAGAGATGTTAATTTTGATAATGCTTGATATTCTGAATTTGTTAAGTCACCTGTAGTAACAAATAATATTAGGTCGTAAGGTGAAAGAGGATTAAGTTGAGTATTTTCATCTGTTGTTATCCATTCTTCCTGCCATATTAAATCGCTAATTTCTAACTTTTGAGAATTAGTGGATAGCCATTGAGAATTCAATATTTCCGTTAAACAAGTTTTACCTACTCCTCGATAACCGCTCACTACTATACTTAATTCTTTTCTTTCTAGTTCCTTAGTTAATGTCGTTACTTGTTGACGTAGTTGGCTAATTTCTTCAGATTTGTTAGTGCTATTTATTTCCTGGGAAACCTTATCTATAGTAATAGTTGATAAAGCGATCGCTTCCTCTGCTATTTCTTTTGTTGGTGGTGCAATTATAGTAGCTTTCTGGAGTGCTTTAGACCGTGGTTTTTTTAACAACAAAACTCCTAGACCTGCTGCCATAATTCCTAACATAGTAACTCCGCCAAATTCTGCCACGGAATGTTGGACACTATCTAATAACCATAATAGTAGAGATAATCCGATGCCTCCTACTAATATTGGTCTTTGTAATTTTATAGCCATTTTTATTATCCTCAGAAACTTCTTTAGTTATTCATTTTATCATGTTCAGCTTATTACTATCTTAACTCTTCTTCTAAGTTATTTTTATAATCAATCTATGATTAAGTTATTTAGCTGTATTGTAATTTTCCTAGATTGATTGAGCCTTAAATTCATATATAATAAATGCGGGAAATGTGAGATGAAGTTGGATGGAAATAACTACTATTTTTTCAATGTGTGTGCAATGTTTGTGTCACAATACCTAGAAACTAGGCCCACATCAATCTTGAACAGCAGTTCTATATCAGGAAAGGCAGAGGGCAGGAGGCAGAAGGTAGAAGGGAATTCTGACTCCTGACTCCTAAGAAATACCCTAACTATTTGTAGCAAACATTTACCAAACTTGGTCTAATAGTGAATGGGATATATATCAAGTATTTTTAGGGTTGTTATCATTTTCTTTGTGGGTTTAATACCCCACCGTCAACGGTCGTGTTCAAAATTACTTGGGGGAGCGAATCCCCATGTAATTTTCCTCCTGTCTCCTGTCTCCTGTCTCCTGTCTCCTTCTTCAATATACCAATTTCCAAAATAATGCAAGACATTCTTCAAGACTTCAGTTATTAAGAAATAAGTCAGGAGTAGCAATGTTTTTAAGGATTAGTTTGTCAAGAGCGAAGACATCTTATACCAGTTTTATATGAGGTTGCATAGAATTTGAAATTCATTCAATCGATCTATATCTATCTACACTTACCTGCGGTAAATTATGCTTGAAATATTATTCTATGTAGCTTCATTTCAATTTGGTATTATTCCTAATAACCCTACTCTCAATAAGATGTAGCAAGAATGTTAATATTTAGTAAGTTCATAAGCAAAATTAATTACACATCCTATTTACTTATTGTTCCCTGTTCCCTCTCTTAACTAGGAAATTTATTTGGCACGATACTTATTAGTAAATAAGTAAGCATTCTGCATTCAGCAGTCAGCTATCAGCTCTTGAGAAACATCTACATTTCCCGCCATAGAATTGTATGAATTTAACTCAAACTCATCGTTATTGTGGTTCATTCTTTGATTAAAATGTAATAAAAGTTAAACAAATGCTTGCTTCATTGATTAAAAAGCTAAGAGCTGAATACTTACAATAATAGCTTATTTTATTTTTATTGCTGACCGCTGAAGCGCTAATAGTTGTTTGCGCAGCAGTCCGCAGGAAATGCTTACGTCAATAACATCTACAGAACAACCTACTCAACTATCTGCAAATATCCCTTTTAATTCTAACCAAAATAAGATGGCTCATTACCTGGTTTCCACTTAATATTACAACCAATACTTGGCTTTTGTTCTTCACCTACAGATTTTTCTGCTAAAACTGCATCTAAAGCTGCTCTTAAATCACTTCCTGTAACTGGTTGATTATTACTAGGACGACTATCATCTAATTGTCCTCTATATACTAATTTAAAATCAGCATCAAATAGGAAAAAATCTGGAGTACAAGCAGCAGTGTAAGATTTTGCAACTTCCTGAGTTGCATCAAAACAATAGGGAAAATTAAACCCTAGTTCTAATGCCATTTCCTTTAGTTTATCTGGAGAATCATCAGGATTAGTTTCAGTATCATTGGAACTAATAGCTACAATTCCTAAATTTTTTGGAACGTAATCTTCTCCAATTTTAGCAAGTTCTGATTGAACGTGTTTCACAAAAGGACAATGACGGCAAATAAACATAATTAAGAGTGCTTTTTTTCCCTCAAATGTTGATAGGGAAATGATTTGCTCGGAAACTACATCTTGTAACTGAAAATTTGGAGCTGGAGTTGCTAATGTCAGCATTGTAGAAGCGGTTAAAACCATAGTTATTCCTGTATATTTTTCTTTCTAAAAAAACTATAGCAGGCAACAGGCAACAGGCAACAGTGGGAAAAGCATTTCTTTGTCTAAAGTTCATCATCAATATAAGTCAAACACCAACTGGTTCCTTGCCATACCATATTTTTACCAACTTAATCAAAACTAGACAATTTTTATCTTGAGAACTACTGAAATTTTTTTCACTACAACAAATCTCTAATACCAATTATTGCCCCATAAATTCCACAAAAAATCTACGAGAGATTTATTTTGATAAAAACCAGTATCCATCATATTTTCTATCTGTAATTTATTTATAGATTTCCTCACTTTATTTCTTACTGCTTATTACTCGAAAAATATTTGAGATAATTAAGGTACTAAGCTATTCCTTCCTCCTTCCTCCTTCCTCCTTCCCTCTTCCCTCTTCATCCTTCCTCCTTCCCTCTTCCTCCTGACTCCTGTCTCCTGTCTCCTGACTCCTTCTTCAAGATACTCTTTGCAATGGAATTTCAACTCTGAAAGTAGTTCCTTTGCCTACTTCACTTGCAAAATCTATTGTTCCATTATGAAGGTCTACACACTGTTTCACAATTGATAATCCTAATCCTGTTCCTGCTATTTTACCTACATTACTTGCTCTGTAAAAAGAGTCAAACAATTTTTTTTGATTTTCAACTGGAATACCTATTCCTTCGTCCTTAATCAGAAAAATAGCTTCTCGATCATTTAAAGTTAACTGAAAATTCACCTTCCCTCCTGTAGGTGAATACTTAATAGCATTTGATAATAAATTATTTAAGATATGCCTAATTAATTTCTCATCTATTAAGAAGAACATCACATCATTCTTTTTCGACTTAGCTTGAGATTTATGTTGAAATTTTTTGTTAATTTTGAAATTTATTATATGTTTATCGCTAGCAGTAATTTTGATAGATTCAGTAATATGAGAACAAACTTTAATCAAATCAACAGGTGCTGGTTTATATTTCAATTTTCCAGCATCTGCTTTACCAATAAATCGGACATCATTTAACAATTCAAGCATTTCTTGTGTAGACTCTTCAATATATACTAAATATTGGTCTTTTTCAGTTTCAGTAATTTCCGAGTCATAGGATCTGAGTAATTGAGTAGATAATAATACTGTATTTAGAGGATTACCAAATTCGTGAGTCACCATTGAAAAAAAACGACCCCTTAGTTCTCTTAAATCTCGTTCTTGTTCTAAAGCTTGACGTATTTCTTCTTCCTCTTTTTTGCGCTCTGTAATATCTCTGCCTATATAAACAAAATTATATATTCCTTCTACATTGGTTTGAATTACTGAACAAGAAAGTTGAACAATAATTTTATCTCCTATTTTATTCTGACAAATTAATTCTATATCTTGAGAAATTTGTTCTTTTAAAAATATATATTTTTGGCGTGCCCTATGTAGTAATTCTTCTTTGGGAATAACCATAGAAATCTTTTGACCTACCAATTCTTCCTTTGTATAATCAAACAAAATTTCCGCTGCACGGTTAACAGTTTTAATTATCCCCGCACTTGTTGTTACTAATAAAGCATCTGCCATAGAAGTAATAATTTTATTGATATAATCCTCAGAAGCAGCTAAAGAACTTAATAAAAGATTAGATTCATTTGAATTTTGAATTAACTGCTGCTGCATTACCATTTTTTCCGTTACATCTTCGACTAATACTATTAAGTTTTTTTCTTGAAAATTTTCATGAGAATTTGCAATTATAGATATATTTATATACAGAGGAGAATTCTTGTCCAAAGACCTAGCTACTCCTTCATATTCAAAACTTTCTTTTTGCCCATTAATCACTTCCTCCAGAAGTTCTTCAAGTCCTGCTAATTCTGGAAAACTATGACGAATATCTTCACCTAAAACTGCTAATTTTGGAGGAGTGGCAAATTTGTTTAACCCATAAGATACCTCTAAAATTTTTAACTCGGAATTAATTATCAAATACTCAGTTTGACGATATGCTAAAAGTTTTTTTAATAGGTTAATCATGGGTTATTTCAGTTATCAGTGATCAGTTATCAGTTAGCCTCCTCAGGAGGAACCACACTAATAGTACCTATGCAATAAGGAAGCTTATGCAATAAGGAGGCTTGAAATCAGGAATATTCTATTTATTTTTTGATCCCCTTAAAAAGCTATCCCTGATAAGGAACTCCTGAAAACCTTGTGGGGAGTGTGGGGAGTATGGGGGGCAAAAATCTTGTCTAAAGTTCTCAAAAAAATGTATTTTTCAATATACTTCTCTTCTAAAAAAGTCGCTCCAAGACATGCACATAACTTGTCTATTTTGTCAAGTTTTATCTTAAAAAAAATGTTGATAAAGCATAGTTGAAAAGGGAGGCTTTAGACCACAATTTATCGGTAATTTTTATCATTTATTTCTGCATAGAGATAGATAATTTTATCAAAATAATTGGGTCGCGCAACCTCGCCTTTTAAGGCCAATTTTTTTTGAGGTTTGCTCAAATCTCTGTTACAAAAATAACTTCAGAATTATAAATTATGACTTCATTAATCATCCTATTTTTTCTAGCATTCTATATGATAATTTCTCGAATATTTCATCTACATTCTCCCCAGTTTTAGCCGATGTAGAATATGTCGCTATCACTCTTTCATCTTCCTGATGCTCGAATTTTGATAATAGTTGATTGATTATTTCTGCATCAACTAAATCAGATTTATTTAAAGCCAATATAGCTACACTTTTAGGATTTACTGATAAAAATAAATCTAATCTTTCCGGAAGATTTTCGATAGTTTCTTGACGAGTGACATCTGCAACAACTATCCCCCCACTAGCTCCTTGTAAATAACTAGGAGCGATCGCCTTAAATTTAGTATGACCTTCTAAATCCCAAATTAATAACTGCAAAACATTATTTTTTTCTACATCTGTTTTGGGTAAATCAACTTTTTTACGAGAAATTTTTACCCCTACCGTAGAAAGATATTGGTCACTAAATTGTCGATCAACAAACTTACGAATAAGGCTAGTTTTTCCCACACCAAAATCACCAACAAGACAAATTTTTTTCGATATCATATTTCTAGCTAGTTGTCTTTTTCACTTGGTTCAAACAAATCAAATGTTACACACCTACTCAATAATAGTGGTTGATTGTACTCCACACCTTGAGGCGAGTTTATTTGTCCAGTTACTTCTAATCGTCTGGCATCCACTCCCTGTTTTACCAAAGCATCCCTGACTGTATATGACCGTTCAAGGGCCAACTGCTCGTTGATATTGGGATTGCCAGTACGATCTGTATGACCTATTATCCTAAGATGTTTTTGAGGATATTGGGTAAGAAATTCTTGAATCTGGGCCATTGTGTCTATATAGACAGGGTGAAGTTTGGCTGAACCCAGATCGAAGTAGATGCGAGTTTTCAGTTTAAGTGGGCTGAGTTTAGTTGTGCTGATTACTGATTTTACTCCAGGAACTTGCTCAATTTTACGAATAATTATCTGAGAATCTGCCATATCCATCACTGTTCCTTTGACTGTAACTCTACCTTCTCCATATTCAGTGCTGATGGACACACCTTCCATTTGATTTAATACTCTTGTAAGTCTATCTACCTCATCGCTTATTTCTGAAGCGTCCTGTGGTCTTCTAACAGCTGTTATTTGATTATGTACTTCTAAATTGTAGGGACTAGCTTGTTTTTTAGCTATTTTTGCTGCTCTATTTCGTAGATTTTGATTTGGCAGTTGTCCAGTTAGAATTAAGGAACCTCGCTTTACTTTTGCACCTATTCTATAAATAGCTAACTCTGGAATATTAGACCAAGCTTCCCTAGTTCTTGCTTCAATACCACGATAAAGTCTACTGTAATACTGATAGATACCCCAAGGTATGAATATTAAACTCAAAATTAATCCACAAACTATTAACAAGGCAGTGGGAGGTTTAGAAATTTGTAATTTCTGATTTTCTTGTACATTTTCTATATCCATTAATGATTTTAATAACAACTGAATTGAGGCAGGAATAGTATCAGGGTCTCCTGCAAAACTTTTAATATATTTACCATAATCAATAACAATTTTGCTCAGTATTTTTCGTAATTCTTTGATAAACGATTTGTTTGTTTGCCCTCTTATTACTACAGCCAAATAACAATATCCCGCAACTTCTAAGATAATTTTTGAATTCCCATATTCAATTTCATTTAGTTCAGAAAAATCTCCAGACTGAGCAATACAATCATTCACAAAACTCCGAATAGCTGTTAACATTCCTGCTAGCATTTCTGACTCCAATCTATATTGTCGGGAATGTTGAACTTCAGAAATTACTAAGCCAGATTCTTTGTGGATGAGAAACACAGCTTGGACAGTAAAAATCATTACTTCTGATATGATTAATTCTGCTTCTGAAACTCCTTGGAAAATTGCTTGAATTTTGCGTCTTATTCCTTTGAAGCTAAACGTTTCTGAAATCTTATCGTTAATTTCTCGAATTTCTTGTGTCATATATTTAGAAATGGTGCTGCCCATGACAGGATATAAAGCATCTACTATAGAATTTGGCTCTAAAGTAATTTGATCTTTAATTGCTCTACCCATTTCTGGTGCTAATGCTTGAGAAATTTGTCGCGGATCTATTCTAATTTGTTCTCTAATTGCTGCTCCCATTTCTGGTGCTAATGCTTTGGCAATTTCTTGGGGATAATTCTGTATGGCAGAAGAAATTGCTACTGGCAATAATGGTGCTAATACTTCACTAACTGACTGTTGGTCTTGCTCTGTTTTTTTAGTAATAATGATGTCTATGATTGGTGCTATTGCTTCTGCCATTGCTTGAGGTTCTTGTTTGATTTGTGCTTCTATTGAAGGTGCTAATAATGGTGCTAATGATGAAGTTATCGCCTGTTGGTCTTGCTCTGTTTTTTTAGTAATAATGATGTCTATGATTGGTGCTATTGCTTCTGCCATTGCTTGAGGTTCTTGTTTGATTTGTGCTTCTATTGAAGGTGCTAATAATGGTGCTAATGATGAAGTTATTGCCTGTCGGTCTTGTCTAAATCTTTTTTGTATAGCTTGCTCAATAACTGGGGAAATTGTCTCTATGACTTCTGCTTCTGTTTGGCCTAATTTTAAGTTTTCTGAGAATAAAGGAGTTAGTACATTATTTAATTCATCTTGATTATAATTAAATTTTTTTACTCCCTGGCTAGTATTTAGTTTCCGAATTAACCTAGCTAATTGAGAGCCAAATAAAATATTTTGTAAGTCTTCAAATGCTTCTAATTCTGCATCATATTGTTGCCGATATTCTGATAATTCTGGTGATTTTTGTGGGACAAGTAATGGTTTTTCTATACCTGGTTCTTCTGCTTGATTATTAGTAGATTTACCCTCAACATTAATAAAATTAATAATATTATCCCGGTCTTGTTCTGGCTGTTTTGTGATGCTCTGATGGATTGAATTTTGATGATTTTCTGTTTGATTTACTGTAGTTTCTTGAAAATCTATATCTTCTTGAGAGTTAATTGATTCTACTGTTAAATCTTCTGGAAAATCGGTAATATTATCCCGGTCTTCTTCTGGCTGTTTTGTGATGTTATGATGGATTGAATTTTGATGATTTTCTGTTTGATTTACTGCTGTTTCTTGAAAATCTATATCTTCTTGATAGTCCGTTGATTCTGCTGTTAAATCTTCCGAAAAACCAGTGATACTCTGATGGATTGAATTTTGATGATTTTCTGTTTGATTTACTGCTGTTTCTTGAAAATCTATATCTTCTTGAGAGTTAATTGATTCTCCTGTTAAATCTTCCGAAAAACCAGTGATACTCTGATGGATTGAATTTTGATGATTTTCTGTTTGATTTACTGCTGTTTCTTGAAAATCTATATCTTCTTGAGAGTCCGTTGATTCTGCTGTTAAATCTTCCGAAAAACCAGTGATGCTCTGCTGATTTTGTTCCTGGTGTTTTGTGATGTTCTGATGGATTGAATTTTGATGATTTTCTGTTTGATTTACTGCTGTTTCTTGAAAATCTATATCTTCTTGATAGTTAATTGATTCTGCTGTTAAATCTTCCGAAAAATCATTAATGTTCTGCTGATTTTGTTCCGGGTGTTTTGTGATGCTCTGATGGATTGAATTTTGATGATTTTCTGTTTGATTTACTGCTGTTTCTTGAAAATCTATATCTTCTTGAGAGTTAATTGATTCTCCTGTTAAATCTTCCGAAAAACCAGTGATACTCTGATGGA
>NZ_JAAHGM010000055.1:0-48783 GCF_010692625.1 Okeania sp. SIO2C2 | reverse complement strand
TCTCTGGTTTTTCCTTCGGCACCGTTGTAGGTCATTGATAGAGCGATCGCTATACTGCTCGGAGAGATAAAAATATTTTTATTTGATTGTGATTTTTGAATTTCTGAAAATAGTTGAAAGGCAAATCTATTATTAGCGGAAACTAATTTCATACTGATGTCCATATCTTCTATTTTAGCGAATATATTCTGTCGGGAATTTGTCTGATTATCAGTATGAAATTCCCGATTCCTTAACTTTATTGCAACTCCAGGCAAATTATAGATACTAATAATGATAATTATAGCCATCGTCCCTAGAGACATTTTTGCCGAAATGGCATAACATTTATTTAAAAGTTCTTTCAACATTTTCTTACCCCTACTGGAGTCAATAACTAACAATGACAATCGATCTAATTTTCAACGGTGCTAACTTATTTGTATTACCATTTTGGACATTAATAATATTTTTGCCTAACTGGAAAGTTACTCGCAAAATCATGGAATCTTTTATTCCGTTTGTATTATTAGCCGTCCTTTATCTTTACCTACTTATTAGTAGTATTACCCCTGAATCTGCTGCTGCTTTATCCAACCCTACTTTGCCAGATATTGCTAAATTCTTTGGAGAAGAGTCTGCTGCAGCAACAGGATGGATTCATTTTCTGGTCATGGATTTATTTGTCGGTCGTTGGATTTATTGGGAAGGACAACGTACTGGTGTTTGGACTATCCACTCAATAATTCTTTGTTTATTTGCCGGACCTTTTGGCTTATTATCTCATATTTTAACCTATTGGATTAGTCAGAAATTCTTCGGTAATTTTACAGAGGATACAACTACAACACCCACTGTAGAACAAGTTTCAACAATTAATAATTAATAATTAATAATTAATTATTACCTCTCCTTGAAAACGGATAGGATTGACTAATAATGAAAATTTTTTCTCTCTTGGTCGATTGGATATGGCGAGGAGACCCGTTCTTACAGACCCGCTCCGCTAACGCCATCCCACCCTACGGGAAGCTGCGCTAACGACCGCTTGTTTCTCCTTGAAAGGAGAGGCTTTAAACCTTAATTATTCAGTAAAATTCAGGGGGTGTATTTAATAGATATCTCTAATAATCAAAAATAAAATAAATTGTCGTACAGAAATTATCAATTATTTCTCCCTACTCCCTACTCTCTCTTTTCTCGAGAAGTCTAATAGTTTGTTAATTTTATAGATTCTTAATTAATCTTCAGTAGTTTCTCATACCTGACTAATATTTTGAGAGTTAAATAAATAATGTAAGCATTTCCTGCGGAATACTTACTAAATAATTATTGGATTTGAGATTTGAAGTGGTAGTTCATTAATGGATAATGGATAATTACCTCTCCCTTTTAGGGCTATGCTTTATAAACATCTTTCTTAACATAAAACTTGACAAAACAGACAAGTTATGTATAGGTATGGAAGCGACTTTTTCGGGAGAAAATTGTATTGAAAAATACACGCTTAGTGAGGGATGTAGACAAAATTCTTACTCCTCCCTCTTCCCCCTCCTCCCCCTCCTCCCCCTCTCCCCACCCTCCTACAAGGGTTTCAGAAGTTCCTTATAAAGGATAGCTTTTAGGGAGAAGATTGACCAATAAGGAAAAAATTTATTTTTTTCCCCTTTCAAGGGGAGGCTAATAAAGCTGAATTGTTTAATTATTTAATTATTTAATTATTAATTATTCGGTAATTTCTGAGTTCTTGAATACTGGGAATAGTGGGGGGGGGAAGGTTTGAAGATGCGGAGTTGCTTTTCTGGGATATTCCCCACTAATTAATACTATTAAATATCGTATTTTTTTGATATTAAAGCTATTTATTAATCTACTTTTAGTAGTAAGCAATTTTTCCTTCTGCCTTCTGCCTTCTTCTGTTTAGGGCGATCAAACACGAAGTGGCCGATAGTTGACTATCCATCAGCAATTTTCCCTTCCTTCTTCTTCCTTCTTCCTTCTTCCTTCTTCCTTCTTCCTTCTTTTAATTTCCCATTTTTATAGAGGTAAAATTATGACAGTTGAATATGATATTGTGATTATTGGCGGTGGTTCGGGGGGTTTAGTTGTAGCTTCTGCTGCTGCTCAACTTAAAGCTAAGGTAGCATTAGTAGAACGTGACCGTCTTGGTGGTGATTGTTTGTGGTTTGGTTGTGTTCCTAGTAAGTCTTTAATTCATGCTTCTCGTGTTGCTTATCAAGTGAAAAATGCTTCTAGGTTTGGCATTTATACTCAACCTCCAGAGATTGAATTTGCTAAAGCAACTGGTCATGTTCAACAAGTAATAGCTAATATTCAACCCCACGACTCGCCAGAAAGATTTAGAGGTTTGGGTGTTGAAGTTATCTTTGGAGAGGGTAAGTTTATAGACCGCAAAACTTTTGAAGTTGATGGTAAAAAATTAACTGCTAGAGCTTTTGTTATTGCTACGGGTTCTCGACCTGCAATTCCATCTGTGGATGGGTTAAATTCTGCTGGTTTCCTAACAAATGAAAAGGTATTTTCTCTAAAAGAAAGACCAAATTCTTTGGCAATAATTGGCGCTGGTCCTATTGGTTGTGAGTTGGGTCAAGCTTTTTCTCGCCTTGGTAGTGAGGTAACTATTATCTCTAGTAGAAGTCATATTTTACCGAAGGAAGAACCGGAAGCTGCTCTAGTTGTACAGGAACAATTTGAGTCCGAAGGTATTAATATTTTGAAGGAAACTAGGGCGGAAAAAGTAGAGGTTGTGGATGGGAAAAAAGTAGTTACGGCAGGTGGAAAAAATATTATAGTTGATGAAATTTTAGTTGCTGGTGGTAGGTTGCCAAATGTAGAATCTTTGAATTTAGATGCTGCTGGTGTGGAGGTAGGAAAGCAGGGAATTATTGTTAATGAAAAGTTGCAAACTACTAATTCTAAAATTTATGCTTGTGGTGATGTGATTGGTGGTTATCAGTTTACTCATGTAGCTGGTTATGAAGCAGTTGTAGCTTTAACAAATGCGTTATTTTTTCCTATAAGTAAGGCTGATTATCGGGTTATTCCTTGGGCAACTTTTACTGACCCAGAATTAGCAAGGGTAGGGTTAACAGAACAGCAGGCGAGGGAACGTTTTGGAGATGATGTTTGTGTATTGAAGCAGCCTTTTTCTGGTGTAGACCGCGCTCAAGCTGAGGCAGCCACAACTGGATTTGGTAAGATTATTACTAGAGGAAATGGGGAAATTTTAGGGGCTCATTTAGTTGGTATTTCTGCTGGTGAATTAATCCATGAAATTGTTTTGGCAATGTCGAATAAGTTGCCTGTTTCTGCTTTGACTGGGATTCATATTTATCCGACTTTATCTGAGGTAAATAGTAAAGCTGGTTTATTGTTGAAAAAGCAGAAATATGCCAAGAATTTATGGCAGCAGAATTTCTTAGAGAAGTTCTTTAATTGGAGAAGGTCTTTTTAAAGGAAGGAAGAAGGAAGAGGTTCAATAATTGAGAATTGAGAATTGAGAATTGAGAATTGAGAATTACCTCTTCTTAATTAATGGAGAGGCTTTATACCTGAATTTTTCAGTAAATTTAAAAGCAATTCTAGGGTGCGTTGCAACGCACCTTATAACTTATAAGTAAATTCATAGAGTGGGCAAATAATAATTTTTTGGTAGTCCTGCTCGCTTAATGGTAGATAGGAATAAAAAATTATTCGGAAGTTAAAAGTCAAAAGTTAAAAGTTAATATTTTATAAGCTGGAAACTTTAACTCTATAGAAATTTCAGGAAATTATTTCATATCTAATCAAAATTACTTATCTTTATTACTCGTCCAACTTTGATACGCTACGAACAAAAATAAAATTATAAAGAGAAATATAAATATACCATGTTCTCGAATTAAACTTTCTGAACTATCATCAATTTCTGCCGTTTCTAATCCTAATTTACGTTGCAAAGACTTCAAAATTCCATAAAATCTCTGGGAAAGATTCATTAAAACAAACGGGATATACTTCATATTTGAGCATTGAGGCAAACAACTTTTTAATCATTATTGCTCGAATAGACAATTATACAAAGATGATTATTAATCTGTTTAGTATTAGATTGAAATGTAACTTATATTTAGTATCTAAAGACTATCTCACTACTCATAATTTAGAGCTTGTAAAGTGGGATTGCTTTAATGTTAAAAATTCCTTTCCCTCTCTTTATAGTTCTGACAATCTCTACATTCTTTTATGCCTAATTCATCAAAGTAACTAGGATTTTTTTGTAAAATAATTTCATTGGAAACTTTTTTATTGAAATGAAAATCAAACATTAATGCTTTCCAATGTTCACATTTATCGCTGTAATGATAGCTTAGTTTTTTCTTGATATCTCCAATATATTTTCCTTTTTGTATCTTTGATAATTTAGCATAATTATTTTGACGTAACATTTGTATTTGTTGCTCTCGCATTTCTAGCATTGACTGTAATTTTTTATCGTTCTCGACACCTAGATTATAAAATTGATTCTTGTCATCTTTAATACTTATTTTATCTCCTAAAATTTCCCGATCGCTATTTTGGAAAGAAGCTATAATCAACTTTTGTATTTTGTAAATCATTCTTAGTTTAGAACGACTTATATTTTTTACATTATTTTTTATTTCCTCATCTATTATGCCTAAAATTATTTTTTTCTCTGTTTTGTAAGCAGCAGAAGTTAGGAAGTTATTAACTATCGTATTCAGACTCTTCTCTAATCTGATATAGTCTTTTTTCTCTTCAGTTTGACTTATAAATTGGAAAAATTGTTGAAAATTATCCCAATAATCGCATATTTTTGGTCTTAAAGGTTTTAATTCATTTAATACAGAACTTCTTTGTTGTTCTAAAGCTTCTAAAGTTTCACTGACTCTTTTAATACTATTTATGTTGTTTTTACCAAGTCTATCTATTAGTTCTATATATAACCAGTATAAAGAAGCTCGCCTGCTTTAGTTCTCCTTTTCCTCTTTTTCCTTTTACAGCAATTTTTTCTGATTCCTGAAGTTGGTATTGTAAGCTATTAACCTTTGCTGATAATTCTCCCTTAGAATAACAAAATATTAACTGCCTAACTTCTTTACATGGAAAGGTGTAGCCAAAAAACCGAACAACACGATTGGCAAGACACCAGAATGGTAGCAGTATTACTAGAAATATTAAAATATGAAACGGTTTTTTCTCTAAATCCCGATCTTTAAGAGCAGAGTAATAGTAACAATAATTGTAATAATAACTATAATTATTGTTACTATTATCGAAAAAATAGCTTTTCTACATTTTGCTGACCTGCATTGAGGTTACCTTGGTTATTAGATACATTGATGCTCCCTACATTTGAATTAGAACTATTATTGGAAACTTTATTAATATTTTGTCGTTGCTGATATTCTTCAACCACTCTTTGAAACTCTTCTTGCAAATTTGGGTTCCCTTTACATTCTTCAAGTAATGTTTGGCATTTTTCTTGAAAGTTTTGATCTTCTCTATATGCGTCAATAATAATTTCAGGTTCTTCATCTACTTGTTGCAGCTTAAATCTTGATCCAAATTTACTTTGTATATATTGTTTTAAATCTTTTCCACATTCTTTTAATGCTCCTTCATAGATAGGATTCACTATTTTTAGTACTATTGGAACGATCCAACTAGGTACTTCTATCATATAGTTAATTCTGTATTTACAACAATTTATGTACAATATAGTGGATTATATACGAGATACTCTATTGTTGGCAACTCCTCCATCATTACACAATCCAAATACTCTCTAAGTAAATTACCGAATAATTAAGGTTTAACGCCTCTCTTTTAAAGGATAAACAAGCGGTCGAGGGATGGATGGGTTTCCTAACCATATCCAATCGACCAAGAGAGAAAAAAATTTCCTTTGAGTCAATTCTCTTGTTTTCAAGGAGAGGTAATTATTAATTATTAATTATTAATTATTAATTGTTTAAATATAATCCTATATAAATTTCCTGATAATTAAGAATGTTATCTATCTAACTAAAATAATGAGGCACAAATCTACTCAAATCTTGAGTCACAATTTCCCTATCTTCCCTAACACAAATACCAGCCGCTTCTCCACCAATAACCCAAGCACCAATCACTGGATAATAACCATCAAAATTCGGCAATTGATAATAGGATTGATAAATTAAAGGTTCATCTTCATATATTCCTTCCGTTTGATATTCTCTCTCTCCAAAATAAACAGTAATATTTCCACCTTCTCTAGAAAAAACTGGTTTACTCAGATAGGGATGAGATAATTTGACCGAGTCAAAATAGGCAGGCAATAAATTAGGATGGTCTGGAAAAAATTCCCAAAGAATAGGCAGAATAGCTTTATTACTCCAAATTAATTTCCAAGCAGGTTCGATTAAATTCATCGGTTCTAATAATAGATACTTTCCGAACTTTTCCCGCATCATCCATTCCCAAGGATACAACTTGAATAAATGACGAATAATTTGATTATTCAAATCGCAAAAAACTTCTAAATCTTCACTCCAACCAATATCATCTATATATATATGTTGAGTATTTAATCCTGCTTGAATTGCCAAATCTCGCAAATATTCAACAGTTCCCAAATCTTCCAAAGTCTCTCTTTCACAACTGAAATATAAAGTCTCCCCTCCTAAACCATTCATTTCCACAAAAGCTGCCAATAACTTTTCATGTACAGAATTAAATTGATCTGCTTCAGGAAACATTTCCTCCAACCAAGTCCACTGCACTACCGCAGTTTCCAAAAGCGCAGTTGGCGTATCAGCATTGTATTCCAATAACTTCGGGGGGTTAACACCATCATAAGCAAAGTCAAAACGACCATAAAGACTGGGGTCATCCCTTTCCCAAGATTGGCGACATAATTCCGCAAACTGTTCCGGAACAGATAATTGAGAAAAACGGTTTTCGTGGATAATGCGCTCTGCCGCTTCAATATATAATTCTTGTAGAGTTTGAGTTGCTACTTCCAGTTCATTTATTTCTGAAGTAGTGAAATAGTAACAAGCAGTCTCATCCCAATATGGTTCTCCGTACATATTATAAAAATGAAAGCCAACCGCTTCACATTTCTGCTGCCAGTTGGCGCGAGGTTCAATATTTATCCGTTTCATTTGTTACTTTATTTTTTAAATTTTAATTTAGAATTTTATAGGAGTTAAAGCAAAGAGGGCGGACATATCAAAAGCCTAAAACTCAGACAACGCAAAGTTTTTCCTTCTTCCTTCTTCCTTCCGCTATATTAACCTTTGCCACCACCTCTACCTCCAAAACTACTACTACCTCTGCCACCTCTACTACCAAAACCACCTCTATTGACCGTACCAACAGAAGTTGTAGACCTTCCCGAAGGACTTTTGAGAATACCTGCATTATTGGGAACTGGTTGATAGCTACCACTGCTGTTTCGATAAAAATATCTACCACTAGACCTAGACCGATAGTAGTAGGGACCATAATAATACCCAGGTGGATAACTGCCATCGGTTATCAGTTCGCATTTTTCAACTCCTCCCCATTCTCGACGACAGTCTTCGAGACTTTTATAGATTTCCCGATGCTTATGAGATGTGCAAGCTGTTAGGGAAATTGAAGAGATTAATACTAAGGAAATAACAATAGTTCTCTTAATTTTTCTTGTCTCAGTCATGGACTTAGAATGATTACTGCTATTTCCACCATAGCTGCTCAATTTGAAAAATCCTTCAATTTGTAAATTTGGTTTACATAAGCGATCGCCTTAACGAAGTCAGAAGTCAAAAGTCAGAAGTCAGAAGTTAGAAAGTCAGAATTGATAATATTTATTTTTTCTGAGAGTAAAACTATTTATCGCTACAATCTTAATGAAGTCAGAAGTCAAAAGTCAGAAGTCAGAAGTTAGAAAGTAGGAATTGATAGTATTTATTTTTTCTGAGAGTAAAACTATTTATCGCTACAATCAAATAGCAGGTTGTGACTAAAAAATAAGGTCTCAAGCTGGATACTTTCCTAGGTCATGCTGCGCAAACAGTGTTTGGTACTGATAATTGATAACTGATAACTGAATCGGAGGCCATCCAAAATTTATACCCGACCTTTAGCCAGATTAATTGAACAATTACAAATGTTGCCTGGAGTTGGCCCCAAAACGGCACAACGTCTGGCACTACATATTATTAAGCGCCCGGAAGCGGAAATTCAAGCTTTAGCTCAAGCATTGGTTGATGCGAGGAAAAAAGTGGGTTTATGTGAGAAATGTTTCCATTTATCTGCTGAACCTATTTGTGAAATTTGTCGTAACCCTCAGCGAGACAAGGAAGTTATTTGTGTGGTCTCTGACTCCCGCGACCTTATTGCTTTGGAGAAAACACGAGAATATAAAGGTGAATATCATGTCCTGGGGGGGGTCATTTCGCCGATGGATGGTATTGGTCCAGAACAGTTGACTATTCAAGCTTTGGTGCGGCGAGTTAGTCAGGGAAATATTCAGGAAGTAATTATTGCTATTAGTCCGAGTGTGGAAGGAGAGACTACTACTTTATATGTCGGTCAGTTGTTGAGACCTTTTACAAAAGTGACGCGCATTGCTTTTGGTTTGCCTATGGGAGGAGATTTAGAATATGCTGACCAGGTGACTTTGGCGCGTGCGTTGGAGGGAAGGCGAGAATTAGAAAGTTAAAAGTCAAAAGTCAAAAGTCAAAAGTTAGAAGTTATAGGTTACGAGCAAAAAGATGATGGCTTACAAATAACAACTATGATCCCCCTAAATCCTCCTTTCTAAGGGGTACTTCCGGTTCCCCCCTTTTCAAGGGGGGTTAGGGGGGATCTCCAGCAGTTTACTAGAAATGCTATAAATTTAACTCTTACCAACAATTTCAAGGTATCTTTCCATTGCTATTCTTAATACTGAACTACTATAAACAGCAGGTTTCCTCAAAATTTCTTCTAGTAATGTACGCCACATAAAATGCTTTTCTGAATCCATTGGAATTTCCTCTAGAAATTTATTCCAAGCTTTTTCCTCTGCTTCTGTTTTTGGGTTTTGTAAATTATTCCAAATCAAATGTTGATATTGCTTATCTTCGATAGGATAATCTGACAAAGATAGAAGTGTTATACCAATTAGACGATCTTTCGTATCTTCTTTGTAAATAAATTCTATTCCTAAACTAAAATCTATACGAATATCTGAGAACAATTCTATTTTTATTTCCCCTGGAAAATGAGATGAATTTCTTATTACTTTTAAAATCAGTGCACTGCCAACACGAATTAATTTGTTGCTGTGAGTCAGCAATGTTTTAAGTCGAGAAATATACTCTTTCTCAAGGTTAACAAAAAATCTAGATATACTACGTATACTGATTAGCCTATATAGTAGTTTATCTAGTGGTTTATATATGTCTACTTCCATTAGCTTATCTAGTGACAATGTAGTAAACAAATTAGGTGCTAAATCTAAGATATTAGCATCATATTCAAGTAGCTTTAGGAATAAATTTATACCTAAACTAGCAGTAGGAAAAGAGTAAGATTCAGAATACTTCTCAAGAAATAATTCAAGAATTTGACGTGCATAGTTTATAACTTCTAAAGAACATGACCAAATACCTTCAAATATAAATGTTTGCCATAAATAGTTATATGGCTTTTCTCTGTTTTGTATTGCTGTTTCAACAGTAGTTAGCATTTTTTGTAGTTGCTCTGGAGGATATTCTAGTCCTAGATAAATTGAATCTAATGTGAGATATGCTCCTACTAATTCATCTAGTTGGACTCCTATTTTTCTAGCAGTAGAAATTAGTTGAGGAAAAAACTCATCTAATCCTACTAATGCTTGTAAGGCAATAATAAATCGTTGTTTTTCTTCATCATCAGCTTTATCTAAAAATTCTTTAATTCCTTTGTCTATTTCTTCAGCAATAGATATTTGAGTAGAACTATCCAAATAATCTAAAAAATTTGCGAATGTATCTTTTTGATTAGTATTTGCCTTGATAGCTAAGGTTAAGATATCCCAATAATCCTCTAGATATGAAATAAACAATAATTTATCAAAATAGTCTGGTAAGGTTGGATGATCTTTAAGAAAATTCCCAAATAACTCTATATTTTGTTTCTCTGGTTGATTAAATAACCAAAAAACTATCCAAAGGGTTTGTTTTACTGGTAAAATCAAACAGCAGCAAAAAACTCTTGAAAAGACCTAAGTTCAAAACCAAATAACCCTGGTTGTGGTTCCACAATCAAAACTAATCTATCCTTAGCATCAGTCACAAATTTATCGACTTTATTATTAATATCTTCATCCGATGAAAATCGATCATTCTTTCGCAAAATTTCCTTAATTGCTGCCCTAAATTCATTTTCCGGTAAAAGAGACTGAACATTAATATCAGAATTATCAGAAGTGTTAGAAGCAGCACGATAATGTAATAAATAACCCAAGTAAGAATGAACATTAAGCAGAATTTGGTCATCACTCTTAATTAGGTCTTTGTCCTTACTTTTTTCCCGCTTTAATATAGTTCTCCAGTATTCATCAAATAAAGTTTCTCTTTCCCCTGGAGGTCTTCCACCATTTTTAATAATCAGTAAAATAATAGTTACTTGCAAGGGAGTTGTTAACAATCTAGAAATTCTCTCATCTTCCTCACATTCTTTGAGAATATCAAGTATTCTTATTTGTTCTCCATCAGCAATTTCTCTAGTTTTAACCCATTTTTGAGCATATTCTGTTCTCTGTTCCTTTTCCAGTGGCAATATTTCTAAATGAGGAAATATTTCAGGATTGAACTGTTGTTTATACATATTAGGACGAGAAGTCACTACTACTTTTAAATCCACTTTTATATTTTCTGCCCAGTCTAAAAAAGTAGAAATTTCTTCGACCATTCGCTGTTGTAAACGAGCATCTGAAACTTCATCTAATCCATCCAAAATTAAGAGGCATTCTTTCTGTTCAAAAATATCTTGTACGTTAGCAGCAGATATTTCTTCTAGTCTATTTGTGATATTACCCATTTCTGTAGCTAGGTAATTTTCTAAACTAGAAGATTCATTTCTATCTCTATTTGATAACCATTGAGCAAAATATTTTAAGACTACCCGAAAGGGAATACGTTTAACTTTTATATTTTCAGTAAATTCATATTCTGTATTTAGATATTTAGCTCTATGTACTTGAGCTAATTGTTGCCCTAAAGTAGATTTACCTTGACCAGGACCGCCAATAATTACAACCTTATTGTACTTTTTTTCTTCTTTTGTGAAATATTCCATAGCTGGAACATAATTTTTGTCTCTAAATAAATCATCTTCACCTGTGAATATTTTCTTAACTTCAGTAGTTACTTTATCCCACGGTTTAAGGAAAATATCGATAAATACTCTTTGGAGATAAGTACCTTCTTCATCTCTTCCTGAATCACCTGCCTGATCTAATTCTGCAAATCTATCTTTTCTAAATGATTTAGAAAGATAAGTTGTAATATTTCTTTCCAGAATAGTGTCTAATTCTCTATTTTTGATATCAATTTGTTGTTTTTGATTATTATAATTAGGGTTTTTAGTTTGGTTTTGCTTTTGGCGTTTCTGTTCCTCCCAAACTGACCCTAATTTTTTTAGGTTTTCTGCCTTTTTATTATAAAACCAAAGAGCGAATGTCAAAACTCTAGTACCTTTGCTTTTTTGACTGCGTGTACTATGTTCTGTCACAATTTTAAATTCTTTTAGGTTGCTTATAGTGTCTTGAAGATTTGCCTTTTTGAAATCAGATGATATTTCTTGATTTAATAGATCGGCAAGCTTTGTTAATTCTGTTTCTACAAATAACTTAGGGCGATCGCTATCTCTATCTCTCCATTCAGTAAATAATTTGCCAGGTTCATAATTAGTCTTGTTGTAATCTATTAGAAATCCGATTAATATTTTTGCTCGTTTGAGGGGTTCCTCACCCTTGTTTTTTCCTCGTGGCATAAGTTTTGTTAATTCAATTAATCCTTTTTTTAGGGGTTTGGGTGGTTTGGGTTATTTTTTACTTACCCCAAACTTAAATTACTAACAATTATAAGGTTTTGAAAAAAGGTTTGGGTTACTCCCAAGCTATCCTCAAGCTGAATACTTTATTGTAAGAGATTTATAGGTAAATAATTGCATCCCTTGCCTTGGGGTAGCATCTACCTTTTATGGTAGAGATGTAATTTCAAGAAACAACAAAAATGAAGAATACCAATTCTCAGAAACGCTTACCTAGAGGTTATGCAAAACATAGCAAAAAAAATCAAACTCAAATAATTGCTTCTATTATTTTAGAAATAATTGAAGTAGGAGCAGTGCTTATCACCTTATCTACAGTAACTTTATCTTTAACACTTCTACTTACTCCTGTAGCTATGTTTTGTATATTCTACAAATACAGAATTTTTGAGTTAATTAAGTAATATCATGCTCGTAGTAGGGCTTTAGCCCCAAGATAGATAGGGCTAATATTATGTTTGGGAAAAAAATTATAACCAGGCTTGTAGTTTTGCTCTAGCCTTCATATAAGTATTGCTTGGGCTAAAGCCCAACTACAAACTTTTAGTCAAATCACAGATTTCTATTTCTATTCAATTTATCCAGCTTTTGTAGAAAATAACTTTCTCGATATCCCCCCAATTGTCTCGATAATTCTAAACCTCTTTGAAAAGATGACATTGCCAAAGGAAAAGCCTTTAACTGTGCATAAACTTGACCCATACGGTCATAAGTTTCCATCATCCCATAAACATTAACAAACTGTTGATCCATCAATAATTGCACTTTATATATTTCAATTGCTGCCTCTTTTTCGTCCTGAGAAAGATAGAGTGCTGCCAATTTTTCTAAAGCATCACTAGCACTTATAAACTGTTGAATTGATTGAGCAATATCATAAGCTTCCTGATAGTATTGACTGGCAAGACTAAGTTTACCGAGTTCCTCATAATCTCCAGCAATAGATATTTTTATATCCGGAATTTCTGTGATAGTTTCTTGACCTTCGTAAAAATTGACCAATCTTTCTTTAGCTGTAATTGCTTGTAGAGGTTTTCCCGCTTGATTATAAATGAAAGCTAATTTTTCGATAGTATCTACTTTTTCAAAATTAGTAGTTAAAGCAGGATCTGTTGTTTCTTCATTAGTAGATGTTGCTGAGTTACTCTGCTGCTGAACCTCCAATAATTCTTCATAGGCGATCGCTGCATTATCATAATCTAACCAATTCAAATATATTTCCCCCATAGCTGTCAAAGCTACTTTCAGGGTAGCAACATCCTCTCGCTCTCTTGCTTCAACAATAACCCGTTGATAAACTTGAACCGCTGGATCTTTTGCTCTAACAGTATTAAATGCAGAACCTAATGCTTGCAACAATTCTATATTCACTGGTTCTTGTTCTTGAATCTCTGGTTGTATGGTTTCCAGTCGTTTTGTAATCCACTGCACTTGTAATTTTTGACTATTATTCCATGCTATTTCTGCCACTCGTTCCAAAGCTGCTAATTCTTCTGCTTGACCCAGATAACGTCGCAAACGAAGTTCTCTATTCCAGGTATCAAAAGCTTTAGTTGTTTCTCCCGCGGCGAATAATGCTGAAGCTTCAGCGTTAAGTCGGTCGAGTTCTTGAGAAAGTTCTTCTCGTTTGTCCCCGGTAACGGTTCCTGTAGTAGGGGGTTCTGGTAAGAGTGGGTCTGGTTCGGTGCTTTCTAAAGGGTTAGGGGAAAATTTATTGGGAGATTCTAATTCTTGTTCTGCATCTGTTTGACGTTGAGAGATAATATTTACGCCATTGTTTCTGAGAGTATATTCGGAAAATTCAGGAGTTTTTGCTAAACAATAAGTTGAAAAGTAGAGGTAAAAACAACTGCTAGTGAGAACTAAGTTTTGAATTTTGAGCATTTTAATTAGATGGTTAACTTTGATAATAATTTTATGTTAAGTAGCTAGGCAGAATTAAATAGAAAACGTTCTGTGGCATGTTGGTCTTGTTGAGCGCGAGCTTCTACACCCTCTATAACAGCGATCGCCAAATCATATTCATCTTCAAAAATCCGACCAGCTAGTTCATGTGTTTTAAGTTGATGCCACTCTGCTTCAATCAGATTCATTTCTGAGGAATATTTGGGCAGTTGGAAGAAAAATAATCCTTGGGGCATGCCAATAACTCCAACGTTCTCTGATTTTTTGGCTCAGGTGTATAGGATGGTTATCTTGAACGATTACTGTGATTTGTCCCGTCTGCTCAAAACGTTGAGAGGCTTGTTGAGCTTGCCAGTCCATTAGCTTAAGGTAAGATTCTCCTTTAAAAGAACCTAACTTTAGTCCATAATCAAAACTAACTCCGATGGCATAAAGACCTAGAATATTTAACCTTTTCCCCCGTTTTTTTGTCTGTTTGAGGAGTTTTTGCTGTCCACAACGAGCATAACTGTAACTGACGGGACTCCAAAGACAAAAACCGGATTCCTTTACGGAATTTTAGGCAAATCTCTCCTGCACTGTGAGACCACAATAACCATTCGTGCGTCAGCTTTTTTGGCTTGTTTTTGTTGAGCATCTGGGGGGGAAGGTTGTTGAGGTCTTGTCCTTTTCCAACGCCACCCCTTTTTTTGAGGACTTTTCTGAAGCGATCGCTACTGAGAGTCACTCCTCGCTCTGGAGATAGTTTTCGGGATAATTGAGCCGCATTATAGGTTCGTTCATCTTTTTCCAAACAAATCTCTATATGTTTTATATCTTCTTCAACCCACTTGGCTTTTCTTCCTCTACCTATCTTTTCCCACAGTCCCTCAAAACCTTGGCTTGACCAACGGTGAAGACTGTTTCTCACGGTGTGAGGTGACTTATTTTTATATTTGGCGATCGCTGCTACAGACCATCCATGATGATTGAGTCGAACTATTTCCGCTCTTTCTCTCACTCTTGAGGGGATTCCCTCAATTTTCTGGAATTCCAGCAGTTCTTTGTCTTCAGCTTCACTCAAATGTACTCTTAAAGGGGCTGGCACACTATAAATTTTCCTCCATCTACTCGACTAGGCTATTTTACAACTTTTTTTGCCTGCCTACTTAGGTCTTAGGTGTTAGGTCTTAGGTGTTAGGTCTTAGGTTTTATGGCTGAACATTATTATTAAAATTATTAAATGTGGAATGGGCATCTTGCCCGTTCCGTTCCGCTGCCTCTAAATATTAGAGAGTGGGATTGTCCTGAATGTGCAGCTCACCATGACAGGGACATAAACGCTTCGGTAAATATTTTGGCTGCGGGACTCGCAGTGTCAGTCTGTGGAGTGATTGTAAGACCTTCTGGGAGTAAATCCCGGAAGGCGTGTGCTAAGAAACAGAAAGCCCCTAACAATGATGTTAAGGAATCCCGCGCTGTCTCGTGAGAGTAGCGTCGGGAGGATGTCAATCAACAACGTCCCTATTTAAAATAATAAAATAAATTATCAATCATTCTCATCCTCATAAGCTCTCGAAAAAATCATCAGGGAAATAGTTGCATTCAAACAAAAACTCTGATATTCTGAAGACTATAAGATGTATAAGGGTTCGCTCGCCCATACGCATGATTTTTTATTCAACGCAAAAAATAAAGAAGTAGAAGCTGATTCACCTCTTCCCAATAATATGACGAAAAAATTAGGTTTCAAGCATCTCTATTGCAGGAAGTACTGATAACTGATAACTGATAACTGAAATGACCATCACCCTCAAACTATTCGCAGCCTACCAAGAAGCCTATGGAGTCTCCGAACTCCAACTCACCCTTTCCCCAGGAACTACCGCCTCCCAACTTTTAGAACAGATCGTCACTCAACACCCCGAACTAGAGCAGTGGCGAAAAGTAACCAAATTTGGTATTAACTTCAACTTTGCTCCACCCGAAACCGTCCTTCAAGACGGCGATGAAGTAGTCCTCATTCCTCCAGTTAGTGGTGGCCTTAACTAGCTATCAGCATTTTCCGTACCGGAATGCTCCGCAAACAGCTATCAGCATTTTCCATACCGGAATGCTTTGCAAACAGCACTCAGCTTTCAGGACCCTAAAAGCTTGAGTTGAAATTCCCGACTTCTATAGAAGCCTTCTTCTTTACAATTTTAGATTTTAGATATTTTTTTTAGAAAATATAATTTCTTTGGTATATGGTATTAAACCACTTACCTCTAGAAAGTTTTTTACTATAAAATGCTACATTTATTAAAATAAATCCAATAACATGATTCACATTTAATACTAAGTTAAATAGAAAAAATGTGACACAAAAAAAATAAATTTATCCTGAAAATCAGTAAAATTGACAACCAAAATATTAATCAATTTGAACAAAATAGTTATCAAAATAATTGGGTCGCGCAACCCCGCCTTGATTGGCGATCTGGTTTTTGGAACCTTGCTCAAATCCCCCCTACAAAAAGAACTTCTTACTTTTTACTTCTGACTTCTTACTTCCTTAAGCAAGCCACTAACTGTAAGCTTCACTCTAAACAACTAAGCCATTTATACTACCGCTCAAATCGCTACATTAAAATCAACTACTAAATTAGTAAAATTACTTACCAAAGCAGAAAGTATATCTGTTGCAATTAATAATGAAAAAAATAGAAGAATATCAATCCCGACTATTTTAGTCTGGTATGGTTGACGGTAATTTTTACCCATGCTAGTATTTCAAAAAGTGCAGAAGAATAGTTTTTAGTTAGAAGTAGGGAGTAAAGACCATGACCCAGGCTACAAATACCGATAGTCAAATCCACAGTCAAAATACAGCAATAGAAACACTCAAGTGCAAAGAATGTGGTGAAGAATACCCACTAGAAGCCAAACATATATGCGAAGACGTATGCTTTGGCCCCCTAGAAGTAAAGTACGACTATGAAAAGCTCAGTCAAACAGTCAGTCGGGCAACAATCGAAGCAGGTCCTAACTCTATATGGCGTTATCGTCAATTCCTACCAGTAGCAACAGATAACGTTATAGACGTAGGAACAGGTATGACCCCCCTACTAAAATCAGAACGTTTAGCCCGTCGCCTGGGTCTAAAAAATCTCTACATCAAAAATGACGCTGTAAATATGCCTACCCTCAGCTTCAAAGATAGGGTGGTATCAGTAGCCCTCAGTCGGGCCAGAGAATTAGGTTTCTCCACAGTATCCTGCGCCAGTACAGGCAACCTAGCAAACTCCACCGCAGCGATCGCAGCCAAAGCAGGATTAGAGTGTTGTGTATTTATCCCCGCCGACCTAGAAGCAGGCAAAATTCTCGGCACCCTAATTTACAATCCAACAGTTATGGCAGTTAAAGGTAACTACGACCAAGTAAACCGCCTCTGTTGCGAAGTTGCCAATACCTACGGTTGGGGATTTGTAAATATTAACCTCCGCCCCTACTACTCAGAAGGTTCAAAAACTCTAGGCTTTGAAGTCGCCGAGCAACTAGGATGGCAACTACCAGACCATATCGTTGCACCCATCGCCTCTGGTTCCCTCTACACTAAAATTTACAAAGGATTCCAAGAGTTTGTTAAAGTAGGTTTAGTAGAAGATAAAGCAGTTCGTTTTAGTGGAGCGCAAGCTGAAGGTTGTTCTCCAGTAGCTCAAGCATTCAAAGAAGGTCGTGATTTTATCTCCCCAGTTAAACCTAATACTATTGCCAAATCAATCGCGATCGGCAACCCTGCAGATGGTATCTACGCATTAGAAGTAGCTCGCAAAACAAACGGTAATATCGAATCTGTCACGGATGCTGAAGTTATTGAAGGTATGAAGTTATTGGCAGAAACAGAAGGAATTTTCACCGAAACAGCAGGTGGTACAACTATTGCGGTCTTGAAAAAATTAGCAGAAGCAGGCAAAATCGATCCTGAAGAAACTACTGTTGCTTACATTACAGGTAACGGCTTAAAGACACAAGAAGCAGTACAAGGTTATATCGGCGAACCTTTAACAATAGATGCAAAGTTAGACAGTTTCGAGCGAGCTTGGGAACGTGCTCAAACATTAGAGCGTCTTGATTGGGAGCAAGTTTTGGTTTAAGCAACTTTACCTCAAAAATTCCTAAAGACAGCAGATTCGGTGGTATCTGAAGTAAAGATACTAACAGTTAAATGTTCCTAGTGCGGGTATCTTGTCCGCGATGAATATACCTCAGCAAGGTTAAATCTGGTGTATCTTCCAGGCAGTAATAGTGGGTTAGGAAAAATAATTTTTTTCTTAAAAATTGACAGTTTTTCTTAGCCCACCATTAGAATAAAAATTTGCAAAGACGTTTTAGTTATATCAATAACATTACTCAACTATGGCAGTTACAGTTTTAATTCCTACTCCCTTACAAAAGTTCACCAAGAGTAAAGCAAAAATTGAATGTGGCGGTGGCAATATTTCCGAACTAATAGATTCTCTAGAAGCAAACTTTCCTGGCATTAAAAAAAGTCTCTGTGATGACCAAGGAGAACCCCGAAGATTTTTAAACTTCTACGTCAACAGCGAAGATATCCGATTTTTAGAGGGAACAAAAACATCTCTACAAGATGGAGATGAAGTTAGTATTGTTCCTGCTGTTGCTGGTGGTTAAATAGGTGTGATGAAACTAGTAATACGGCTACACTAAGCTCCGCGATTACAACCGCAAAAAAATCTATCAAATTCAGATTCTAGATTGTTTCTTACTTTGACCGATAAATTTTGGTCTGAATCTTCCTCTTTTAAGAGGATAAAAAAAAGAATATTCCGTATTTCAAGCCTCTTGATTCAGCTAAAGGTACTGATAACTTTTAACTTATGACTGAAATGACCCCGCCTAGCAATAATGATTGATTTTATTTAAACTCAATCCAGGCCATGAGATAATATTTCTAAATTATAGAAATAATTTGGAGATTTAATATGGTCCAGGGTAATATATGGATTCCAATTGCAGTAGTTGTAGTAGGCTTTGTTGCTGCTATTACTATAGGTTCAATTGCTTGGTATAATTCTAAGCGTCCACCTGGTTGGGAAGATGCACAACGTCCAGACTATGTTCCTAAAGTTAATGATGATAAAGATAGCTAAAAGCATAACAGTTTACTGAACATTAGAAGCTACTCTAACTAGGTAGAGATTATGTTTTAGAGTAGCTTTTATCTAACCTGAGTATTATCTCATTTGTGATATTGTTTGAGAAATAATCCAGAATTGTCAAGGAAGTTGTATACTTTTAGTCAATTCCTGCTTGATTATCAAGATCACTCCATCAATTTTGATCTTGCATTAAATGGATTTTAAAGATTAACAACTATTTATTCTTCATCCCACTAGGAAACTGTTCAATCTTAGCTATACCATAGAACGTGATGTCATCTCTTCCTACCCTTAGTCGGTCTACTCTTAGTTGAGTATTTTCTAAAGCAAATTTATCTAAATCTAGTAAATTATTTACATGGTCTATGAGAGATTTACCTAAATCTACTGACTCTCGATCGCCATTATATTTAACATTAACAAATTTGATTTTACGTCTATTTTCCACTTCAATGTTAGCAGTGAAATCAACATCTATAGGTTGATTTGGATTTCCTACCCCGATTTGAGTTTTAAGTCTGAGGGCTCGATCTTCAGTGATAGTCATTTGAGTATTTTGGAAATGTAGGGATTGTCCCTGATATTTGAGCCTTTGCAGTTTCTCTATCACAAATGGTGTATTGAAAGAGGTAGTCAAGTCAGACTCAGTTAATACAGTCCTCAGAGTGGCCTGAATCGGCTGCCTTAATTTGACTTTACCAGTAAAAATTGCACTAAAGTCTATTGAGACAGCTTGCAGGTAAAGCTCCATAACTTCAATCCGAAGGCCATTGTACATCCGCATTCCTTTGCCAATGAAATCAAACCCATCCAGACTACCCTGTAAAAGTTTGGCCACTGGCTCGGCACGGACATTGGCTTCGACTTTATCAGAGCTTTTAAACAGAGCTGCTATTGCCGCTCCTGCTGCCTTGCTCACTAGGCGATCGCCACTTTGATTTTGCATTGGTACATTGGTCAACAACGCAGTCACCATAATTTTTCAATGTTTGCCTTCATTGATATCCTAGCAGTTTGATAAAGAATTGTAAAGTTTACTTGTACTTATGTACTTAATAAGCATTACTTTGCATCTACAGAAGAAATAGCCTACTGGACTGACATAGGGGGATGGGTCGGGTTAATCTCAATTTAATGTTGAGCAATTAATTTAACGCCGAACCTGCCCCTACTATTGCAACATTTTAGATGTGTCAATCCACTACGCAAATCAAACTTTTAGGAATAGACTGAATCAAGGGGCGTACCTTGCAGACAAGCATCGGTGAATATAGCCCCATTGAAGTCAGCCTGATCGACAATAGCGCAGAGCAAATTAGCCCGTTGTAAATTTGTGCCCCGGAGTATAGCTCCAGTAAAATTAGCTTCTTCTAAATCTGCTTGGGATAAATCTGCACCAGCTAGATTAGCACTACTAAATTCTGCTTGAAATAAAATAGTTCTAGTAAAATTCACACCTCGTAGGTCAGCACCACGAAAATCAGCCCCACTCAAGTCCAAATTATTCAGTACAGCTCCATTTAAGAAAGCACCTGCAAAGCTAGCTCCTCTAACTTGGGCATCCATAAAAATAGTACCCCGTAGGTCAGCATTACGAAAGTCTGCCCCTCTCAAATCAGCACCAGTGAAGTCAGCTCCACGCAGGTTAGCTCTCAGAGTAGCTTTCTGTAGATTAGCTCCAGCAAAATTAACTCCAACCAAGTTAGCTTGGTAGAAGTCTGCTTCTGAAAGTTGGGTTCCTGCTAAATCTGCACCAGGGAGATTAGCACTCGCTAAAAGTTTGATTTTGCCAACTCGAATGGCCGAAATATCTAGGGATGTTGATTGATTCATATACATAAAAATTGGTCTTAGGTGTTAGGTCTTAGGTGTTAGGGTGAAAAAAGAATGCTTTTGTGAGGTGAAACTTCAATTATTAAGTAATTAACACAGGCGCAATGATATTTTTGATAATGAGCACGCCACTAGCGTATTAATTATTCTGATGTTTACTTCTCCCCCACTCCCCTACTCCATCACTCCCCTACTCCCCCACTCAAGAAATAGAAAAGCTCCTACATCCAAAGTAAAGAAAAGATCGAGGTATTTTTAAAGATATTAATTGACTGATGTCTTTGATGTAACTGCTTCCTCTAACCAAACGTTGGGCAGTTGACTTGGCCTTTGAGGTAATTGCATCAGACCCATTTCTGTTAAACGAACCACGTTGCTGAGAGATTCTACAAGAATAGGGTCAAAATATCTACCACTGTGATTGATACATTTTTCTAAAGCTTCTCCGAAACTAAGAGCTATTCTTTTACCTCGTGCTTGTATTAACTCTTGGAAGTAAGAAATTAACCCCAGAATTCGAGATTCTACGGGTATTTCGTCTTCTCTGAGACCGTCTGGTTTACCACTACCATCCCAATATTCTAAATGATGAGCCACAATTTTAGTTATAGGCGCTAACTCTGGCATTGCTGTTAATAATTGGGCAGCAAGTATGCTCCTTTCCTGCCAAAAAGTTAAAGTTGCATCATCTAATTCATCTGGTGTTTGAGTAAATACTTCCTTTGGTGCTGATGCTAACCCCACTCGAAACAATAATCCTGCTAACCGCAAACGTCGTAACTGCAAAGTAGGTAAATCTAACATTTGACCAAGAGTTTCAGATAAAGCTGCAACTTGCAAAGAAGCAATAGGGTTACTAGGATCGCGTTCATCTGCTTTCTGCGCCATTCGTAAAAATGCCTGTAATTTATTAGCATTTAGGTTGCGACTAACTCGTAACGCTTGACCTTCCAATTCCCATAATTCCCTAGTTTGACGATTCATCGCAATCATCTGCTGTTGGGAAGTTTCCAGATAAGAAACTATTCGAGATACCACATTAGTCATATCTGTAGGTGGTGCATCTTTGATAGTTAGAATTTCTTGATGTTGTTTTTGAATGCTGTCTGCTAAGGCAGGATCGTAGGGGCGACATCTTTCTATGAGAATTTCTGCGGCTTTAACTACTAAACTCCGGTCGAAACTCCATAAACCGTAAAATTTTCTTTCTACATCTACAGTGGGTTTACCATTGAGTACATATTCATCTTCTGATAGTTCATGGCAAAGTACCATCGCTCTGTAACCTGGAGCTAAGATAATTAGATTCCATTCATTAACTAAACTATCCGTCGTTTCTAAATTAACTAAAGAGACATTTTCTAGCTGACTTGTAGGATGTTTGGGTAACCCACTATCTGGTACTGCGCTAATAATAATGTGACGGCTAGATTGTGCTATTTCTTGATAACGATCTGCTTCTTGTAAATACCATTTACCTCTTTGAAATGTGACTAAAACTAATGGTTTTTCTTCATAATTTTTAGGGTTAGTTTGTAATATGTGGTCTTCTAAAGCATGGCATAAAGCTACCAATGTATTTTTGAAATAAACTCCGTAACTAGAGGGAAGTTTTCCTTCCGGACTGGCTTCTTTAAGTTGATTTAAAGTTGCTTCTGGATTCATTTTATTAAATGATGATTATTTTATATATTTGTATTTTATCTTTATAGCTACCTTTATTATTAATGCGATAGCTTCTTTTATTTATACATACTATGATGATTTTGTCAAGTATTATCGTGTCTTTATGGGGCGAAAAAAGTGGTAAAATATATCCTCATATAATCGAGGTATATAACCATGGCAGTTTATCAAGACAGGGAAGCATTTATTCCTTATTCTAGAAAAGATATCATAGAACTTTGTATTCAAGATGGTAAATTACCAGAAGGATCTTTACAAAAGTTTAGAGATTTTTGTTCTATTCTCCTGGCTTATTATCATTTTAAATTACATAAAACACTGGAGATCTTAAAGGAAAATTATGCTCCATTTAATCCAGATGCTAATACTAAATATATTGCTTCTCTCTCTGAATCAGAACTAGCAATGATGAAAACTAAAGTTGTTCAGAGTTTTGAGAAAATTCTAGATCAAGGAAATTTTTTTCCTATATCTCACGCTAGTTTAGAACGTGCTTTTCAGGAAACTTCCCTAATTGAACTGAAAACAGATATCAATTTTGATGACTTTGAAGAGATGATATGTTACTGTCGAGGAGATATATATAAGACAATAAAAGTTAAGAAATTTTTCCGAAAAATTGAAAAGAAAATTGATATTTTTGAAAGGGTTGCTTTATTAATTAAGTGCCAAAATACAGAAGAGACTGATGGTTCAGAATATTCTCAGGAAGAATCTCATCTGAGTTCTAAAAAAATCTATATTTCTCTCTATAAAAATATTCCTAAAAATGATATAGAATTTCTATTTCCTAATGTAAAAGTTAGTATGACTTTGAAAGACCGTCTAATGTTAGTAGTACCTGCTATTGGTGCAGCAGTACCTATTGCCCTGAAAATTTTACCGCAACTTTTACTAATTATCGGTGTAATTGTTTTTCTAGCTTTCGGTCCGTCTTATGTAGAAAAATTGAACTTGAGAGCTAATCCGGAGGATGTGAGGAATATGACTGGAATTTTATTAGCTTCATTATCTCTATTAGTAACTTTAGGAGGATTTTGTTTCAAGCAGTATACTCAATACAAAACTAAACAGATTAAGTTTCAAAAACAGGTAACAGACACTTTATTTTTCAATAATATTGCTAATAATGCAGGTGTATTTCAAACTTTAATTGATGATGCAGAGGAAGAAGAATGTAAGGAAATTATTTTAGTTTACTATCACTTATTGACAAGCAATACATATCTAACTCCAGAACAATTGGATAACAAGATTGAAGCCTGGATGGAGGAAAATTTTGATACAAAAATTGATTTTGATATTAATGGACCTTTACATAATCTCACAAAAATTCAGGGCAAAATTGTCAGGGATGGTGAAGATGAGAATGAGATTTCAAATATACCATTATTAACTTATGATGAAAATTTTTGTTGTCGAGTATTACCCTTAGATGATGCGAAACAATTAATAGATTATATCTGGGATAATGCGTTTAGTTATGCTTAAGGGAACAACAAATTGAGGAGTCGGGAATTGGTAATTGGAGAGAAATAGTGAATAAAAATTATAGATAGCATTACTCAGCGGCTTTGTTGTATATTTTCTAAAGAGTCTCGCATTTCCCACAAATTGATTTGATATACTGCTGAATACCACTGAAATTTAATATATGAAATAATTACCAAATCAATCTGGAGGAACTATGTCAGAAAAATTGACTCTTCTGCCCCATGAATATCCAGACACCAGTAATATGATTCTGGAGGATGACACCCCCTTGGATAGCTTTATTAATGAAAAACAACAACGTCTACTTACAACTGTATTTTACAGCGGTGCTGAAATACCTATAAATGCTCCTTTTATCGTTGCTGCTAATGTGGGTTTATTTTCTTATGTCGGAGATTCAGGAATTGTACCTGATGTGTTTTTAAGTTTGAATATTCCTGGTGGCGAACAATGGTGGAAACGTAATGTTCGTTCTTATTTATTCTGGGAATTTGGCAAGTCCCCAGATGTAGTAATTGAAATTGTTTCTCCCACTCCAGGCAATGAATTAGGAAGTAAATTGACAAAGTATGCACAATTACGAATTCCTTATTATGTTCTCTACGATCCATTGCAAAAACTAAGTAAAACTTTTGTGCAAGTATTTCAACTTCATGGTAGTTCTTATATTCCTAAAAATGATGCTTGGTTTGCTGATGTCAATTTAGGATTAATTCTTTGGAATGGTGTGTTTGAAAATCTGAATGGTACTTGGTTGCGTTGGTGTGATGAGTTGGGGAATGTGATTAAAACAGGAGATGAAATAGCAGCAGAAAAAAATCTTGAGATATCCCAAAAGGATACTCAGATATCTCAAAAAGATGCTGAAATATCTCAAAAGGATGCTGAGATATCCCAAAAGGATACTCAGATATCCCAAAAGGATGCTGAGATATCCCAAAAGGATACTCAGATATCTCAAAAAGATGTTCAAATTAAACAGGCGTTATTATTGGCAATTGAAATGGGATTGAAACTCAAGTTTGGTGATGAATATGTGGGGATATTATCTGATATTTCCCAAATAGAGGATCTGAAATTGTTGGAGGCAATTGCTTCTCAAATTCCCCAGATTTCCTCAATGGATGAATTGCGAAAACTATTTTCTGAATAGCTCAAAAATACGAACAAGGAATGCCTAATATGGGAGCAAGATGCTCCCACTGCCATTCAAATCCGCAACCCCACACTTTAAATCTTTACTGATTCTTCATAAAAACTGGAGTTTCTTATATTTTATCCGTGATTATAATGAGTTTTTCTCCTTGTTTTTATATGATACTAAATCCGGTTTAGAAGGGAGATTTATTTTCAAGGTAAGGCAGAAAGCAGAAGGATTAGACAGATTTGGAAAAACTAGGTTTTATAACCGGATTTCGCTCCTCATTCGTAAGTCCTGAAAATAATATTACAAATTGTTCCCGATATAGCATTACTATACACGAAATAGAATCAACATTTTTGTCCATCTATCTATCACTGCCTATTTCTCTGAATCAAAATTTTTTTCTGTCGTATTAATAATATCTTTTGCTAATCGCTCGCTAAATCCCACCACAAAAGACAAAGAAAATAGAGACATCCATCTTTGATCTTGCCTCTTTTCGTTATCAAGTTCACCAAAGGTAATAGGAATAATTCCGCCCTGTAAAATAGCAAAAATTAAAATGCCAAATGTACCTCCGATCAGAGGCTTATAAAAACCAACTAAGATAGGAATTATTGAGTCTTCATATTGGCACTCCTCTTCAGATTGTTCATAATTACTAAGTCGAGATAAGATACTAACTATGCTACCTAGAGCGCCAGCAGTAAAACACAAATTTCCTAGCCAAACTGTCATTTGAAAATCTTTTATATACATATCCGGTGTGTCATTAGTCCTACTAGAAATATCTGAGGAAATAATTCCTTTTAACTCTAGAGCTTGTTCTAAGTTCTGGCTTCCTGATGATAAGCCCAGTGGAACTACTATGTATAATGGAAGTCCTAAAATTAACCCTAGTAAAATTTTCAGAATAATCTTAGAAGTAACTCTTCGATAAAAATTAATAGGTAAAGCTAGCCAAAAGTTTTTAATTCTTCTGATTCTAAATTCTCCATCAATTCGCAGTTTTTCAATCAGCCGTTTTTCGGGGTTATGCTGAAAAGATTTAATAGCAAGACTAAGATTAAATACTAAATTAGCCACTTCTGATTTTTTGTGAATATTTTTAATTAATTTTCCAGATAGATATAGAGTTTTGATATCTGAGAGTAATATCAAAACTTTGGAAACTTCTTCTTGATTTTCTGCGCTTAATTCCTGGATAAAATTAGAGTCAGTAATTACCTCATTGATTTGGGCGAACAAATCATAAACTTTGGTATCTATTTCATCAATAACCGGAAGATTATGTTGTTCCTCGAAAACTGGCTTGTTTTCCAAGGAATTTAAATCATAATTATCAAAATTATCTTTAGGCTGCATATTTATAGCGATTTTCACAAAGATAGACTACAAAACTTCATTTTTATGAATGTAGAGTGAGTGAATGTAGAATTCAGAATTATTAAATTAGGAAATTGTAGCAGTTTTCCAGAAATGTTAACTACAAAACTTCTGCCTTCAAGCCAAAATCTTTGTACTCTATATTAATGAAAACTCCTATTATACCAATTTGAAAAAAGAATGTTACGAATAATAAGTGGGATAAAAAGATTTGCTAGGAAATGTCCCTTTGACAAAAAAGAGAATTTACGACCTAAAAACTGGTATTGAACCAATTCCCATACGACTCCTGACTCCTGACTTCCCCTCCTGGGAGGGGGAGGGGCGAGGGGTGGGTTGACTCCTAAGAAATAGCCTAACTATTTGTAGCAAACATTTATCAAATTGGTATTATAGAGAAATAATAATTAATCCCATGGAGGTAGTTTGGGTTGAAGAATTTAGCTTGCTTCCCGCAAAGGTAACCCAACAAAACATGAATGTTGGGTTTATCCTTCAAATAAGCTTTGCTAATGGATAAGTTGCCTTAAGACTAACACTTAACAAAGGCGAACATTTTGAGGTTTACCTCCACTAAATTAACTTTTCTAAGAAAGATAGGACTTACGCAGTACAACGTATTTTCGTCATTGCCACCCACAGAGAAGCAATCTCAAATCCCTAGTTTTTCTTGCCTCATGCTTCAACAATTGACAATTAATAATTAACAATTACCCCTTCTTAAAAAGAAGGGGATTGACTAAAAGGAAAAATTTTTCTTCTCTTGGTCGATTGGATATGGCGTTTAGCTAACGCACAACTTCGTTAACGCTGCGCGACATGTTTGCGTTTGCGCAGCATCCCGTAGGGAAGCATTCCGTAGGAAAAAGCGGAGCGGCTTTGCCATCCTATCCTACAGAAAGCTCCGAAGATCGACCGCTTTTTTCTCCTTAAAAGGAGAGACTTTAAACCTTAATTGTTCAATTATTAATTATTTGGTAAGTCCTGAAAGACTCAAAATGGGCTGTTCCTTTCTTAATCAATACCAAAAACTTTTTTAGCTTTTTCCCAAAATTGCAGGCGATCGCTATAACCATTTAGACCACCATTAATCAGACGGGTGACTTTTTCAAAGTCTCCTTGGTCTGCATACTCGTTAATATCCCGACTTTGCCAATACCAAGCTGCCACTGCCGCATTTGTATAAGGGTCTTGAACAGCCATTTCCGGGTTGTCTTCTAAAGGCAAACCCAATTCTTCACCGCATTGACGATAATTAGCTCTGCCAGTAAGTTGAATCAGACCCCTTCCTTTATATCGTCTGCCATCTCCTGGTTGAGTATTACCTAAATCCTCTCGTCCCTCATAATCTGCACCACTAGCTAATTCTTCTTTATAATAAAAAGAACCGCTTTCATGGGCAATTTGAGCAATAAATGCACAAACTCTTGCTGTTGTTGCTAAATCAAAATCATGTATAACTTGATTGAGAGGAGCGACATATCTATGAATATCATCATCAGAAGCATCGGGCATAATTGCTTTCAGATTTTCAGCAGTCAATAAATCTGAGTTATTAGATTCTATAATTTCTGCCTGATTTTCCCAGGATAGCTCCCAATGATCGGAGAAAATATACCAGGTTCCAGCATTATGATTGAGTTCAACTTGGTAATGTCCCTGTTCTGCTAGAGAATATTTGAGAACTTCATAAGTTTTTCCTTGAGCAACAGATGTTTTTTGACTCTCAGGAAGTTGAAAAGCTTGAGCTACTGCTTTTTTGAGAACAGTTTGACTAATTGCTTTGATAGTTTCCATTTTTTCTAGTCTTGATATTTTTGTGAATGCAACAGGCAACGAGCAAAAGAGGGTAGAAACAGAAGAGAGACAGGAGGTAAAGGAGCAAGGGAGTGGAAAGTTGGCAAAGCAATTCCATTAGAAAGCAATCTTAGGGCATTAGAGGTTACTTCCTTCCACTCCGGTCGCAATGATCTAGTCAGATTTAATTAGGCATAAATATTAATGTTTTTCCACCATTGCCTGTTCCCTGCTATCGGCAGAGACAGCATAGCAAAATCTACAAATTCTGAGGTAGTCCTGTTGGTTTTCCTTTAACAGAAACAGTGACTCTACCCCATCCTGCTTGTTCACCCATATCGACCCAAATTTTTCTTAAAAGATCGAAACTGTAAGGATCGTAAGCTGCTTTTACCCCTACCTGGTAAGTATTGCCCGCTCCGTCTCTAATACCATAAGGATCGTGTATGAAAATTTTCTGTTTGTCTAGGTCAAATCCTGTAGCTACCACCATGTGTCCGCTACCTTTATATGCCATACCCATAACTACTGGATATCCTGCTTGCAAGCACTCGATTAATTCATCAATTGAAAGTGTATAGGAAAAATAGGTATCTACTTCAAAATATTGTAAAGCACGAGTATTTGCTTGATGATCGGTAGTATCCCCATATTTATCTAGTATCTTCCCATACATACTTTCAAATTCACTATAACCCTCTGATTTTGCTTTTTCAACAAGATCGGGTCTGAGAAAGGCTAAAAACATTGAACAAGAAGTTAGGTTACATTGTCTGTAACCAGGTCCGTGATAGGCCGTATCGTTATCCAACTGAGAGAAATAGGGAACTTCGAGTTTTTTGAATTTTTCTTTTGTCTGTGTCATTTGAGAAATAGTATTGTATACAAAAAAGTACAAAAAACAGATGGAACAAGAAGTTTAGAAAGGCAGAATACTTTTTGAGTTCCAGTCCGGTTGAACAGTTGTCATTGCGACATTTGTAGAACATTCTATAGAAAATCAATCTCCAGCTTTGAGAGATTGCTTTCCGTTCCGGAATGCTCCGCAAACCTTGAACTCCATTTCAGTCGCAATGACTTTTACACTAAGTAATTATCTGGACTTGATATGATTTGATTAATGCTTGAGTTTTGGGCTGTTTTAGCTCAACTACAGCATAATATTGTCCTCACTAAATAGAAAGCTTGTAATTGCTTTCATTAATTAGACGTTTAAGGAAGCAAATTTCTGAATTATTTTTTTCTGAAAATTCAAAGAAACTTTACTTATAGCGCTGTGCGCAGGGAACAGGCAACAGGGAACAGGGAACAGGGGGAATAAATTGCCGTTTGCGCAAGCATTCCGTAGGAATCATATAAGACTTCTAGCTCTTTTGCCCCTACTACAATTTGTAAATATACCAGCGCTCATTGCTATAGATGTTGTCTGCTTAGGAAAAGCAACTTCTGATGTCAGATCAAATCTGCCTGCAATGGAAGTGTTATCAGAAACCGGGTTTGTGGAAAGTATATGTTAGTATAGTGGGGCATTATATCAAATCCGGTTAAACAACCATAGAATGGTTAAGTTAGGAGGAGTCAACCCACCCCTCGCCCCTCCCCCTCCCAACCCACCCCTAACCCCTCCCAGGAGGGGAGGGGAAGTCAGGAGTCAGGAGTCAGGAGAAGAAAGAATTACAAAGATGAGCGTAGTTATGACGATTGAAGATTTTTTTTATGTCCAATTAAACGGATTTGATATTAAATACAAACCCGGTTTCTCTGCTTTTTTATACCGATACTACCGGACTTGATGTCACTGTCTCACCAAGAAGATTTCCCTATCAACCACTCTGTTACAGCCAGTAGAAATATTTTTTTCATCTTACTTGCCACCCCCCCGATAAAATATTCCCTCAACTCCTTTCGTAATATGTTCCGTGCCTGAGAAATTCGCTTGCAGACATTATCGTAGGAAATATTTTGTTTTTGGACAATTTCTTGATGAGACAGTTGCTGATAAAAATGCAGGATAAACGTTTCACGCATTCTCGTCGGCAAATTATCAATAGCACGACGAATCACAATACTTTTCTCTTCTGCTTCTATAGAATAATTTGGCCTTTGTTCAACAGAAACCACTTCTTGCTCCTCAGCAGATGCGTAATCTTCGATATTTTCAACTCTATTCGCACCCCGAATATGTTCTCGATGAATATCCACACAGAGGTTATAAGTCAGTTTTGTCAGCCATGCCTTAGAATTATAAATTTTTGCTGCATTCTTTTGCTTCTTCTCCCAAGCTTTGAGCATTGCTCGACTGAGTGCGTCCTCAGCATCAGTTCGGTTCCCGCCCATCCACTTGACACAGCAATAATAAAGATAATCTTCATGCTTTAGCCATTGCTGCCAAAACTCTTGCTCTGTTTTTTCAGTACAATTTAGACCCAATGTAGTAGCTGAAACTACTTTGAGAGAATTTGATACCATAATAGTCAACCCTTAAAGAAATCTATTAGTTAGTTGGAGCAGAACTATAATTTCAAGGGAATGGGTAGCATTCTTGGGAATTGTATGTTATAACTTAACACCATGAAACTTACACAATACAACCTATTTCTGTCCAAAGCTACCGATGGGGTTTGTAGACCAGTCCGGAATAAGCAATCTGAAATCCAAGTTTTTCCTACCTCATGTGTAAGTCATAAAGAGTATCTAATCATCTCTGAAAAGCTGATTTATTCCTAGATAAGTAGTCATGCAAATTTAAGACCGAAAACAATAAACACTGTAATAGTCTATATTCAAAGAATAGAGCGATTTATTATTACCTTAAAATATGTGTAATTGATTTTGCCTATGTACTTATGTAGGAAAATCTAATTTCTTATAACTTAGTCACCACAAGGTATTTCCATCATTGTGACCGATAGGGAAAATAATCTCAAATCCAAGTTTTTCCTGCTTTATGTGTAAGTCCTGTTTCCTTAATTTATTCCCAGTAGGAATCGTAATCTTAGTTTAGATTTTTGTTCTGTTACTACCAATCACCTTGAAAAAATATCGCGATCGCTGAATAACTTTATTTCTATTTTACTATATCCTGAGTAATATGCCAAAAAACATTTTTAACGATCTTTATAGTCAGATTGATTGGGCAAATTACGATCGCCTACTTTGATCGCTAATCCGATCAATATTCGTAATCTGAATAAGCTTTGTTGAATCAAGGCAAGAGTCAAACTCTTTACTGGAGGAATTAACTAGAATTCCACTTTCTAGCTTTCCAGCTTACCATTCTGTATCATGGAATTGAGCACCGCACACTCTATGAATAAATCAAATCTGCTACTTGATTTTCACGAGATATGCGATGCCCACTGATTTTGATTGTATTCACCTAAGTAATTGAGTACTTTTTGAGATTCCCGTTACTCAAGCAGCATCAACAAGGCTAGAATATTTAAACATTAACTCTAGACCATCGACACTTTCTGCCAAAAGCATTGATAATTCTGTACTCGTTTAAGGTAGTATATTTTTCCTTTTCTCCATCGGGAAGAAACCTATAGCCTTTAACTTCAAATTTAGGAAGGTAAAGGTCATTATCTAAGAAATCAAGCATTTTATTCAATTCACCAGGTTGCCATAAATCTTTGGCTTGCTGACCAACAATTTTACTCATTGGTTGGTTACTGTTAGCAACAATGGCGGCTTGGTTCATCCAAATCACCTCGTTAGTATTCATATCAGTGATAAACTGTGGGTTAACCTCGCCGTAAATTTCAATTAGACTTTTACCTAGTTCTTTAATCATTATTTTTTTCCCTATAATTCTGATACCTCGTTTTGCTCCATTCCAGATGAGGCGAACCTCACCCCACTTAGTAGCTAATAAAATAAACCAATCTTCATGTTCATTGTAGATAGTAATCACGTCTTCTTTTCTATAAGAAAAAGGAGCAATAAAGACGATACCCTGTTGAAATACGGCTTCAGTCCATCCATTCAGGAATTGGGACTGATTACCTTTGATATTTTTACTCATCTGCATTTTGTTCTAGGATTTTGTTTGCACCCTGTTTAAATACAGCTTTAATCCATCCATTGATAGCGATTTCTTGCTAAAAGATGGTTATAGTAGATGTTTGATTATTTTCAGAGATGTCTATTCAGGAATTGAGGCTGATTTTCGATCTTTTTCCTCATATACATTTTTTTCTAGGATTTGATCTCCATAGACTAGATCGGGTAGCAACTCCTGATCGTAATCAAGGTACTTGCATATAAGGCTGATGTCTACATTGTTTAAAGCTTGGCCTGAAATTGATTTGATTATCGCCTTTCTGACAAGATTGTCCAAAGGAGGATCGGAATTATCAATTTTGGCTTCAAGAGTTTTTATCCGAGCTTGTTGTTCTGCTAAAGCCTTTTTATAGTCAAAACTTAATTCATGCAGAACATCGTATTCTCTACTCCTAGCTAATCCGCTCTCTATGTAAAACAAGGCCAGACTAACTAAAGTTCGCTCTTCTTCCAAAGCTCTTTCTTCTAGCTGTCTATAGGTTCCTGCGGACATAGTGACAGATATTTTTTCAGACCTTGTTTTTCGATTACTATCGATCATTAGGTGCTATTTGACTGCTATATAGAACTAATATTAATAATAAACTCTAATTAGCTGCTAAAAATGATTATTTAACAAAACTTAATATTTCATTTAGAATTTAATTGTTGAGACCAACACGAACCTATGGAGGTCTAAAATCTGGTGTTATATCAAATCCGGTAGCATCGGAGTAATTCAACCTTAATTTTCGGCCACCAATGGTACTGGGTTATAGCCTTGATTACAAATTGCTGTGTTAAAAGAACTGGACAACGCTCAAACAGAATTTCTTCTAACTTTTCGAGGCTGGTAAATGAACGATTTGCGTTCGCGGAGCGTTGCGTCAGCAGTATCGGTTCATTAATTTGTCTTCTCCTAATTGAAATTCTCGTGCAAAGTCTTCTAAAACTCGGTTAAACAGCTCTACATTAACTCTTGGTAAAATCCATAGGTTTATGAGAATGCAATCAAAGGGAGCGATCACTCCCTTTTGTTATGGATATGTTATATCATGTTCCCCCCGAGGGGGAGCTACGAATTGCGGATAATCAGTTATAATAAAACTTAAGGACTGATAGTACCGACAGTACCAAAGAAATACTGAAATTATCAATACCCCCAATATCAATATTTCCTGTGTATTCCTCTTTTATTCCCCTCCTGGGAGGGGGAGGGGCGAGGGGTGGGTTGACTCCTGACTCCTCACAACAGTTATTTATAAGTATTAGACATCTGGTAAAAATTAAAAATAAAATCAATTATTATTCATAAATTATCAATTACTCCCCTCCTGGGAGGGGGAGGGGCGAGGGGTGGGTTCTCTGTTCCCTGTTCCCTGTTCCCTGTTCCCTCTTTTGGAGGAGATGTCTATTCAACCGAACATGATATTAGGGGCGATCGGCTTTCAGAAATTGTCCCAAGCTTTAGGAAAGCAACTGAACTTTTCTGGCCAGACAATGCACAAAGGCTCTTCGGCGATCTTTTTGCTCAATTTTTTCGTAGAAGTCTTTCAGAGGATCTCCATCTCCTGGTGTTAATTCGTTTGCACTTTTATTCCCTTCAATGTATTCTTTCAGAGCCTTAGATTTTTTCATTTCCTCTAAATCAACGTCTCGATCGCCAACATAAGTTGTATTCCATGGACTGTCGGATATTATTTTTGTGTACTCTGTAAAATTACCCTTTTTATACAAGTCACCCGACAACATTCCCTCGTGGACCATATCAGCAATATCTACATAAACATTGCTCATATTAGGAGAATCGCTACTGTTATTTTTGTTAGCTTGTTTCGTACCAACCAAAAGATCTGCATAACTCTCGTAGTTGATTATCTTTGCTGATTTAGCCTTGGAAATAATGTGTATCTCCTTGTTTTCATCTTTTATGGTGCTGAAGAGTTTAACAATTTTCGCATTTGCAGGACTGACAACATTATTAGCATCCGTACTCCAAGAGAATGTGTTAGTGGCGTTTTTTGAGACTGGATCTAGCAGCACGATACGTTTGAGCTTTTTTGTTAGTAAATTATCGGCTAATTGAATAAGTTGAGTATCATCTTGTGTGTTAACAGATCGATCCGATAACAATTGAAGTGCTAAAGCACAACCTCGACTGTGAGCCAACATAAACACTTTATCATAATTATTTTTTTTGTTTTCTAAGTATTCTAAAAAGCTGACAATTAACTCTCGTGACATTTCTGAAAAATTGTTGAATGCTTCGACAGTCATTCCTCGCCCATCTGAATTTTCACTGTAATTCAAAGAACTCCAGTTTATATCTTCGATTGTCTTTAATAGATCGTCCAGTTTTTCTAAAACAGTTTTATCTTGAAAATCAAATTCTTTTTTTGTCATTATCAAATCCCTTTTGAACCAACTGTTACTTTTGTTTGTCAACCTTTGGCATGAGTTGTCAAAGTAACTATTTTTATTGGCAAAAAAATTAATACTAGGTTCACTTGTAAGGAGATTAAATTGTAAAACATCTAGCTTGACCAGATCTAATTCATCTTGTGTGAATAGTCCTGAAGATTTGAGAGATTTATCTTGAGTATCAATGACTGGAAAAACAACATCCGATTCTGTTGTTCCACCAAAAACAATAAGAAGATTATTAGCCATGTTATTCTCCGTCTTAATTTGTAATTGTGATTTGATGCGCAAAAAGCAACAGCGAACCGTATTGGGTAATACCATCGCGATGGGCAGAAATTACTGATTTTAAAGATGGATCTTCCTAGAGAAACTTTTCCGTCCTTAACTTTCAGTATTTCAAAACAGAGATTGGTTGAGTACCTTTCTCGTTTCTACTAATAAGACGATCATGCTTGCCAATTTCTGAATTTTTTGAGTGAAATTTTCAGAAAAAAAATAAAATTTATAACAGTTCTCAGAAGTGATAGTCGGGATGTACAATTGCCTTTGAATACTTTGGATGAAACTAAACCAGTGGTAGATTCCACGCCAATACCACAAGGTAGTATTAGTGAGGTAAAAAGAGGAAAGGAAGATCAGGTTCAAATTACTACTGATGCCTCAAAGTTAAAATCTCGGGATGTGGTCAAAATTAGTAAGACCAAAAGCTATGATGGCCATTATGTCGCAACAAAGATTGATTATGAATCAATTCTCCCAAGTTTGTTTTCATCCAACCAAAATGACTTTACCGATCCCTCGAAGCTATTTGAGACAGCGTAACCAACATCGAAAATAATACTTGTTATTCTCGCAATTTCCAACTGTAGCATTACTGTTGATAAATGGTATCAGGAATGAGGATTGTGTTATTTCTACAAGTTTATAGCAGTTTTCATTTAGGTAGATAGTAGTAGGGACGTTCCATGGAACGTCCCTACTTGGTTTTGGTCGTGACAATGTGGTGAATCAACTTGAAAAGTAAGGAGTAAATTTCCTTCGACGAAATTTCGTTGATAAATCAGGTTTCTGCGTAAGTCCTATATTAGATAGAAGCGAAAAACCAAAGTCAGATTTTTCTGAAAGTTTCAAATTTTTCCCAAAAAAATTCAGAAATTGACATCGGAGATCGTCTTAATAATGGAACTAGCAAATATGTTCCCGATCGAGCAAACACAAAACACATAGGAGAAAAAATGGTCAAAGTCAAAGTAGAATTGATTGACGTTTATTGTGCAGATACTGAAGATGTAACCGGAGCTGACGATTTTTATCTTGTTGGTTCTTTAGTTGGTGGAGGAGTTACAAAATCAATCCTAACGCACCCTATCAAAATTAATGATAAGCAAAGAAAAAGTTTTCGCCCAGAAGATGCCCTTTTATTTGAAGGAGAAATCCAATCAGGGCAAAGTATCAAAGGCGGATTACAAGCTTATGACGAAGATGCTGCCAAAGACTGGAATAATGGTTACGCTGATACAGTTAATAGTATTACTAATACTGTTTCAGCTGCTTTAGCAGCGACAGGCCCACAAGGAGCTACTGCGGCAACGATTCTTAAAGTAGCTACGAAAGGGATAGGCATACTCGCTAGTCTTGATAAAGACGACTTACTAGGTTCTACCGAATTAGAAATTTCTGCTACAGGACCAGCTAATGAAACACGAGAGTGGAAAATGAGTAAAAAAGACAGCTTTATGGGTTGGTCTACTTGGGATTACACTGTTCGATATCAGATTAGTCGCTCCTAAAAGATAACTGGTAGAGTGCTTTAGTAATAGCTCACTGCACTTTCTCAATTGTTAGGTTATAGGTTGGGTTGCTACAGTAACACTCAACCTTTCCAAATCTGAGAACTAAGCGATCGCTACTAGCTTTAGCTGTGAAATACGGGTTGTCACTATTCAAGTGGACATCAAATAACACCTAAATGAGTAGGATGCTATTTCTAACTATAAGAAATTATTAGCTTGATGTAAATACAAGTAGCATCACTACTTTCTTTTTTTTTCTAATCTTGAAAATTAGTTATGTACGATATTCTAACTGGACTTGCTTTAAGTCCAAATGCAACTTATGGCTATGACAATAGTATTACACCACAACTTCAAGCCTTATTTAACAATACTTTCAACTACATAGAAAACAGAACCTATTTAGACTTTCAACAAGTAGATTACAATACAGCAGAAATAAAAATTAGTATAGATTCAAATACTCCTTATCTTGGCTATGCTTACTTCCCTGGAGATCGTCCAATCAACAGCGATATTTTCTTATCTGATGAATTGCTATATGTTGAAAATCAATATTTACAACAGTATGTGATATCTCACGAAGTAGTACACGCTATCGGTTTAAACCATACTGTCAGGCAAGATTCTGTTGTGTCGGAAGTCATTGACTTAAATTCACTAAACTTATTCCCTACAGCCTTCGATTTATGGGCAATAGAAACCAATTATTTAATATCACAAATTTAGCGTTTTTTTTACATAGATATGAGACATGTACAATAATAAAAAATACAATCAATTATCGTACATAAATAATCAATTATTTCCCCCTCCATACCTATTCCCTCTTTTCTGGAGATGTCTATTCTTTCTTTCAATCAATTTTCCAGAGTAGAACGGAGATCGCTTCCCCATATAATAGCGATCGCTCTATGTTAATTAATTTTAGTTTTCGAGGGACAATTAACTAGGGTTTGCTGAAAAAAGCAGAGTGTGGGGACCCACCCCTCGCCCCTCCCCTTCCCAGGAGGGGAATGTGGGGAAAAAGAGAAAGTAGGAGGAATAATTGTACCTGTATCTTTCCGTGCTTGCCTGTCTTTTGTCTTAACTTTTTGGTAACTTAATATCATGTCCGGATAATTAGTTATAAAAAAACTTTCTCCTTCAACTCCAGTTGTTCTTCTTTCTTCCCTCTTTCCTCCTGACTCCTGAGGACTGACTCCTGAGGACTCCCTAGTTATTTATTTATCACTGTTTAACCGGACATGATATAAGCTGAAAGTAGGCACTTTTTTTCGCTCCAAAAATGCACTTACTTTTATATCTCAGTGCTTTTAGATTAGATCGGTAAACCCTAACTAGATTAGGACTTAGACAACTAATCTACCGATAGGTGCGTTGCAACGCACCCTACAGAATAACTTAGCTGTTCCCTTTTCCCTACAATAATATCCGGCGATCGCCACTATATCTCTTGACTTTTCTCCCGCACCAAAACGGCAGCATCAACCGCTGATAAACCAGAAACATCTACTTTATGAATACTAACTCCTCTTTTTTCTAAATCATAAGTATAAGTTTTGTCATAATAGTAGAGTATTAAATCTGAAGCTGCTGCCAAATTTCCCTCCCTCAGAAAATTAATCGCTTCTTGCGTCCGTAGACCCCCCAGTCGTCTTCTAATGCGTTCGGTCGCAGCAATCAAATCATTAATATCTGCTTCTCCATAAATTTCGACCAAAAATGCTACTCTTTCCTGACGACTACGACTTATCTCAATAACTTTCGCCCTTTCCATTTGCTCAAAAATTTCCTGGGGAATACAACACATTCCAATACGCTTACTTTCTGCTTCAACCCATAAAACTTGACTCCGGTCGAACTTTGCCCATTCCATCGCGATCGCATTCCAAAATTGCTCATTAGTAGGTTGAGGCAACTGCCCCAAAGCACCGAAACTACTACCCCGATGGTTAGCTAGAGCTTCTAAATCTAACACTTGTTCTCCTATATTTTCCAGAGCAGTCAATATCTCAGTTTTACCACTGCCAGTCATTCCTCCTAGAATAATCATTTTTTGTGGAATCGAAAATAGAGAAAGTGCCCAACGTCGAAACCCTTTGTAACCGCCAATCAGTAGAGCAACATTAAATCCTGCGGTTTCCAGTAACCAACCAACTGCAGCGCTACGCATTCCACCTCGCCAACAGTGAATTCTAACTTGACGCTCTGGAGCTAATACCTTAGCACGAGCAACAAAATTAGCTAATTTCGGACCGACGATCGCTAACCCTAATTCGACTGCTTGATCTTTACCTTTTTGTTTGTAGCAAGTTCCCACCAAGGCACGTTCATCATTATTAAATAGAGGGAAATTAACAGATCCAGGAATATGACCTTGAGCATATTCGCCGGGACTACGAACATCGAGAATGACTCCTGGTGTTTGGAAAAATGCGTCAGGTTTTAGGGATTTTGCCATTATTTAAAGACGGAAGACAGAAGTAGGAAGGAAGAAAGTCTTGAATATTATATTTTATCATGTTTATGTGTAGGGTATTTGCTGAAGTCCTAGATTTTTTATCCCGATATTTTTTCTTCTGTCTTCTGGCTTCTGGCTTCTGCCTTCTGCTTTCTGCCTTTTGTTATAGCGATCGCATTCGGCAATAATAAAGAGCCTAGTTTCATAGAAAAACTAAGCTCTTGGTAGCATAACCTAAATATCATTGAGCTACTCTAAGACAAAATGTAGAAGCAAGTATTTAAAATTAAGAAATATATTTCAGCAATAATATCAAATCCGGTAGCATCGGTATAAAATCTTTTGAAGTAGGACTCAGGAGTCAGTCCTCAGGAGTCAGGAGGGAAAAAATTTATGAAGATTTGGTAATGGTGAAGATAAAGAATGTTTTTATACCGAATTAAACGGATTTGATATAATCTGTAATATCCTCTCCACAAACATCCGCTAGAAAAGTTAAAGCGCGAAATCGTAAGCCAATAAATTGGTCATACAAAGGATTCAGTTTACACATTGCAGGAATATGAAACAGTAGATGTCCGAATAGTTTCACATCTCTCTCAAAAGGACATTGAGCTGGGATCAATTGACACAGCAAATGTGCTATTTTTTGATTATTTATTTCTACATGATCGAGATATTCGCGAATTGGTTGCAGTAGTTTATCTAGGTAGTTATAGTTTGTTTGAGCAGCTTGCTGTGAAATACTTGTAATAGAACTCATAATTAGATCATCCTATATATCAACTCTATCAATATATTTTCAGTCTAACTTTGATCTCACTTTCTTGTATAGCCAATTTGGCCTGATTTTGCAAACTTTCACAATTACTTTAATTTTTATCCTAGTATTGTGAAGATTAGATGAAATCTGTTGATATTTGTTTAAAATAACTAGCTTTTATCGCCAAAATTTGTTATTCCAAAAATCAAATCATTGAAGCTAAAAAAATTACTGTTATTCGCACTTTAGCAGAATATTCAGTAGAATTACGTTAAAAAATAGTTATGGAAATAATAAATATTGATAAATTGTTATCTAATATACTTTTTTTATAATCTCAATTGCTTCTGAATAAATATATTGACCTCGAGACAAATATCGTGAATTAATATCTAATTAATAAATCCTTGGAATTAATTTTTTTACCCGTTGTTGATAATCTGAATATTCTGGATATTTTTCACTTAACCAGGTTTCTTCTTGCCTTGCTTTCAAGTCAAGAAACAAAAAAATCACAATAACAGCTACAAAATGAGACAAACTAAGTTGAAAAATGCTCCAACCGAGAGTCAAGAAAATTAAACCGCTATACAAAGGATGTCTGACAATGCCATAAATTCCAGTTTGCACTAGCTCACCATCTGCTCTCGGATATGGCAAAGGTGTCAGATTTTTGCCTAAATCTAATAATCCTTTCGCAATCAAAACTAATGCAGTAGCACTAAAAAGTGCTGCTACGATCCAACAAGAGTATATTAATTTTGGCAATTCTAAACTAATTCCTGGTAGGTGATATGTAGGCAAAAAAATAAATCCTACCAGCAATAAACCTTGAATTAATACCAAATATTCACCGCGTTTGCCACTGCGCCACCCATCTCTGGTAAAACCCCAATTTGTAAGTATTTTCATCGATTATATTTCCTATATTTCCAGAAATTTTTTAACGTCGCCAATAAGGTCGCCCTTTCCAGAAAACTCCTATAGCTAGACTTATTAATGAAGTTCTAGATGCACTAACTAATACAGCAGGGAGAGGAAATAAAGACTTGAATAATAATCCGATAAATAAACATAAAACTAGCGCCCAAAGACTAGAATTATTCAGTAACCACTGCTTTTGCCAGAATTCTAATAAATAAACTGCTAACGCTCCCATTCCTACTGCTGCTCCTACAGGTATTAATACGCCAAAAATTGGAGAGGAAAATAGCATACTCAATGGTTTCAGGATAACAACAAAATAAGTGAAACTTAAGATTAATAATACTTCTGTTGCTACAACTGCCAAAATAGCAATGAAACTTACTAAAAATAGTTCTTGCCAAGGTAAACTTTTCAAACGTTGCCAAATATTATTCATGTTTTAAGTTGATAGAATTAGGAAAATTGAGTTAATCTACAATTAGATATCTGTGGATAAAGTTTAAAACTGCTTCTAAACCAACTTTTGTTTTGAGGTTCGTAAAGACAAAAGGGCGATCGCCTCGCATCTTTTTAGTATCTTTTTCCATAATATTCAGGTCTGCTCCTACATGGGGAGCAAGGTCAATTTTATTAATTACAAGTAGATCGGATTTAGTAATACCTGGACCTCCTTTTCTTGGAATTTTATCACCGGCAGCTACATCAATTACATAGATTGTTAAATCAACTAGTTCGGGACTAAAAGTTGCTGCTAAGTTATCACCGCCACTTTCGACAAATACTAAGTCTAGATCGGTAAATTTATTTTCTAACTGCTCAATAGCAATGAGATTAATAGAAGCATCTTCCCTGATAGCTGTATGAGGACAACCACCTGTTTCTACTCCTATTATACGGGAACTATCTAATGCTTGGCTACGCACCAAAAATTGGGCATCTTCTTGGGTATAAATATCATTAGTTACAACTGCAATGTTATATTCTTGTCGCATTGACTTACATAAGGCATCAACTAAGGCTGTTTTACCTGAGCCTACCGGGCCAGCTATTCCAATCCGAAAAACATTCATAAATTACTAATTGTTAATGGGTATAGCAGAAGGAAGAAGAAAAAAGAAAGAAGGAAGAAGGAAAAGTATTACGTTGTCTGAGTTTTAAACTTTTGAACTGTCCGCGCCCTTTCCTTTGGCTGCTATAATTATCAGGCCATTTATTAAGTTCATAGGTTATATAAAGTTTACCTCAAACCTACCACCTAACACCTCAAGCCTAACTTCTAAATAATCTAGTATATTGAACTTCGTGAGCCATACTTGCTAGAGATAATCCCCAACTACAACTGTTTAACTCATCATCTTTTAATTTGAGGATTTCTTTGGCACTCAAAACTATTTGATTTTGCAATTCCCATAATAACTTTTGTCCTACTGTTTGACCTAGAGGAATTAATTTGACACCAGCATTAACTAGATTAGTTGCCCAACTATGTAGATAACCTAAAATTGCAGTTTCAATCTCAATTTGCCAGCTAGCAGAAATTAGACCATAAGCGATCGCAAAGTTACAAAAATCTGTTTCTGTTTCGAGTTTTTTTTGGACAAAACTCATTAATTCTGTTGATAAATATGGCTGAATATTCGTAAATAAACGAATTAAAGTTCGACCCATTTGTAAACTTTGCAGACGCAATTCTTCTGTTTCTTTAACTGCAGTTGCCCAATTATTCCAATTATTTAAAAGCTGTAAATTTCCTGAATTAGTTTCCCGATAGGCTCTAACTATTAATGCTGCTTCTAATCGAATACTTCCAAATTTGAGACAATCTATCAACCAATTTTTGAGACTATCATAATCGGAAATTTTTCCTGTAGTTACTAATATTTCAATACCTTCTGAATAACTATAAGCTCCTACTGGTAACGCCGGACTTGCTAACTGTAAAAGACATAAAAGTTGGTTTTCTCCCTGGTTTTGATAGTGCATTATTTCCGGTTTATAAAACAGACATATATATGGTTTGCTATCTCTTGCTTAATGACCATGACCATAAGCTCCTATTTCTGGTTGAAATGGAGAGATTTCTTCTATAATTTCCATACCTAATTGTTCCAGCATAGCTTTTAACACTGGGTCTAGAGATAACTTTAAATTGGTAGGAGTAATTTCTATTGGTATATGTCTATTACCTAAATGATAAGCTGCCCTGAGTAAATCTAAGGAAGTTTTCCCTGTTATTCTCAGGATGGGTTCTGGTTTAGCAATTATTCTGACTATAAACTCACCCGTCTCATTGGCCAGTAAGTCGCGATCGCGCAGCACTGTTCCTCTAGACAAACGCAGATGTAAAATTTCCCCATTCTCTGTATCAAAACGATAGCGACTCCTGGTCCGTTGTACTGCAGTCAGAGGTAAAGTCAAACAAACTACTGCATTTTGGTCAGCAGCTAAACGTTGGGTTAAAATTACCATTGTCAGTCATGGGTTTATTGACTACTTGTTCGCTTTTGTTGAAGATGGACCAACTTAGTTTGAATTCTTTCTCGTAAGGTTTGATTAATCTTTTGAGCCATTGTAATCTGATTAAACAGAGTAACGGTCATATCATTACTATCAATAATTTTTTTAGCTCGATTGCAGTAATTCACGGCAATTACTTGAATATTTCGTGGTAGATCGTTAACAGTGTTTTTCTGATTGCAAATAATTGGAGGAATAGATCCTCCTGGACTTTGTTTTTGAAATTCATTTTGAATTTCTTGATAAACTCCTATTCTTAATTTTTCAATTTCTAAGACTGTAGTACTATATTTAGTTATTTCTTCATCTGTAAAGTTTGTTTCTTGTTCTTCTTCTGTATCTGTAAAAGATTCCTGAGCGTAGACAGCTCTATCAAATACAGGAATTAATGAGTTAGATAACCTAGTAGGTATTACACCCATCATTAAGGCTAATATAGATAGAGTTACTGCTGATAAAGACTGGGACATTAGTCTATGGGGATATAGTGGAACAGTACGAAATAAAGCTTTAATCTTCATAATCTGTGATAACGAATAAAAATTAAACTATCTAAATACTTACGAATTATTTTAGTCCGAGAAAGTTCCTAATTACTTAAGAGTATCTAATGAAAGTGGAAAAATTAAAGTTATTTATAGTACAGCACATCATCTGTGTTTTATCCAAGAATTTGTAATTTTTAGGAACTAGATATTTTATTCAATAGGTATATTTTAAATATTTAGTTTTTCATTCTCCTGCTTAAATACTTAAAATAAGTTAGTAAAATATTTTACTAATTATTATGCTTAATACTGAAAATCAATAAATTTGATGACCCAAAGCTCTGGGATATGTAATAGCTGTAGGCCAATTGGGAATTCTACTTATAGAACCCATTTGAGATATCTTTAAAAAAGAGGGGTTGTACATTAGAGAATGATAATAGATTTTAAACTGTACATATATTGAGGAAAGAATTATCCAAAAATATCTACTTTCGGATTTTATCATTCCTGATTGTGCAACGCCCATTTTCTTTGTTCTTGCACAGCTGTGGAGACTTCTGTCAGAGCAGTTTGATTTGGGTGATTTTTGTGTAAAAATCTAGGGTTTTTGCCCATTACTTCTGCTTTTGAAGAACCAGTTATTGTTTCAAAGCCTTGATTCACATAAACTATAGGATTATCTGTTTGAGTAGATTCAGTAATCATTATCTCATTTTGACAAGCATCAATTGCTCTGTGTAATAATTGTAATTGCTCCTCATTTTGTTGATGTTCTGAAATTTCTTGTTTGAGTTTAGTATTTTCTTCTTTCAATTTTTGTTTTTGTTTAGTCATCATCATTTGATTTTCTACACGAGCCAATAATATCAAATCCGGTTAAACAGCCATAGAATGGTTAAGTTAGGAGGAGTCAACCCACCCCTAACCCCTCCGGTGGAGGGGAAGTCAGTCCTCAGGAGTCAGGAGGAGAAAGAATTACAAAGATAAACGTAGTTATGGCGATTGAAGATTTTTTTTATGTCCAATTAAACGGATTTGATATAATTCTTCTATTTGTAGTGGTTTAGTAATATAATCTACTCCTCCCACAGAAAATTCTTTTACTTTATCTACAGAACCATTGATAGAGCTAACAAAAATGATAGAAAGATCTTTCGTTTTAGGGTTTGCTTTTAACTGTTGACAAACTTGATAACCATCTACTTGTGGCATCATAATATCTAATAAAATTAAATCTGGCACTTGTGATTGGATAGTTATTAATGCCATTTCTCCATTGGTGGCTTCCCTTACTTAATACCTTTTTTTAGAGAGTATTTTAGCTAAAATTCGGAGATTATTAGGTTGGTCGTCCACTACTAAGATATCACCCAAAAATTATTTAAATTGATTGTTATCCAGAATTTTAAGTATATACACTGAAATTAGTAATTTACTCTAACTAAATCCATTGAAATATTTCAGTAAAATTATCTAAAATAAAGATAATTTTTTCACAATGATTATTATTTAGTAGGTAATTATTATCTACTAAGTCATAGTTAGTCACTATTTTACCTTAATAATTTTCTAGATCCAATACTTAATTAATTGAGTCTCGATTTGGGCAAATTAAAAACTATAGCAATCCTATTTTATTCGTGTCAAAAATCTTACTGCTTTTTAGGGAACACTTAACTGGGAACACTTAACTGGTAAGAGTTTCAGTTTTTTTATTTACTTTTTGATTACCCGCAACCTATGCGCGGATTGCTATAGAGAATATTTTAACTCTTAAATAAAATTGACAAAATTATAGTATTGTTATATAATTTAAATAAATTTTAAATATAAATATAAATTAACCTAATTATTAATACTTAGTTTCTAATGAGTAATAATGAGTAATATTGTACTAGATGTTCGCGACCTTAAAGTTCAATTTACAACAGAAGAAAAACTACTAAAAGCTGTTGATGGTATATCTTTTGCAGTCAAACGAGGGCAAACTCTAGGAATTGTAGGGGAATCAGGTTCCGGAAAATCTGTTACATCTCTGGCAATTATGGGTTTATTACTAACTAAATCTTGTCAAATTAACGGTGAAATTTGGTTCAATAATTCTGCTGAAAATGAACAAAATTTTCAACCAATAAATTTATTACAGTTACCAGAAGAGCAAAAACAAGAATACAGGGGTGGCGAAATAGCCATGATTTTCCAAGAACCTATGAGTTCTCTTAACCCTGTTTATACCATTGGATTTCAGTTAACAGAAGCTATTAGATTTCATCAAAATGTTTCACCAGCAGAAGCACGACGTCAAGCAGCATCTCTACTTCAAGAAGTAAAACTTCTGCCTAATGATGAAGTGTTGCGACAAAAATCTATAGAAGAAATAACAGACTACAATCTTGAAGAAGGAAGAAAGAAGAAGGAAGAAGGAAGAAGCGGTGCGACTCAAAATCAGGCAAAAAGATTAGATGCTTCTAGTGAACCTTTTGTGAGTCAAACACAAATAAGTAGTGGCGCAAGCGAACGCGAAATTATGCTACAAGTGAACAAAAAAAAGCTGGCCATGCTAGACCGTTATCCCCACGAACTTTCTGGCGGTCAATTGCAAAGAGTGATGATCGCAATGGCGATTTCTTGTAATCCCACTTTATTAATTGCAGATGAACCAACGACAGCTTTAGATGTCACAGTGCAAGCGAGAATTTTAGAATTACTGCGGGAGTTAGGACAACGTAGAGGAATGTCAGTTATATTTATCTCTCACGACTTAGGAGTAATGGCTGAAGTTGCGGACACTATAGCAGTAATGTATCAAGGTAAAATAGTTGAGTCTGGGGATATCGGACAAATATTTACTCAGCCCCAGCATCCCTACACAAAAGGTTTATTAGCTTGTCGTCCTCCCCTCCATGGAAAAATTTGGCGTCTACCTACTGTTTCTGATTTTATGGAAGAGGTAACAAACTCGAATGGCGAAATTGAAATTAGGGAAAAAAAGATAGCAGCAGCAAAACAACAAAATGTAGATTTGGCAAAACAAACAGCTCCCCAAACAACAGAAAATCCTATTTTACAAGTTAATAATTTGCGAGTAGGATTCCCAGTTAAAGGAATGTTTGGTCAAACTAAACGTTTATATATGGCAGTTAATGACGTTTCTTTTAGTGTTTCTCCTGGTGAAACTTTGGGTTTAGTGGGAGAGTCTGGTTGTGGTAAAAGTACCTTAGCTAGAGCAATATTACAATTGATTCCGATTACAAGTGGGCAGGTATTTTTTGAGGGTCAAGAAATTACAAACTCCCATAGAGGTAAGTCGGGAATTAAGCAATTGATGCGGAGGTTGCGACGGGATATGCAAATTATTTTTCAAGACCCCTTTAGTTCTCTAGACCCTCGTTTAACTGTTGGTGCTGCAGTAATGGAACCAATGTTAATTCATCGGGTAGGCAATAATTCCCAAATTAGGCGCGATCGCGCAGTATATTTATTAGAAAGGGTAGGATTAACTGCTGATTCATTAAATCGTTATCCTTATGCTTTTTCTGGTGGTCAACGTCAACGAATTTGTATTGCTCGTGCTTTAGCTTTGAATCCTAAATTGATTATTTGTGATGAGTCTGTTTCAGCTTTAGATGTATCGGTGCAAGCACAAGTGTTGAATTTGTTTAAAGAGTTGCAAGATGAGTTTGGTTTAACTTACATATTTATTTCCCATGACTTAAGTGTAGTTAAATTTATGAGCGATCGAATCATGGTAATGAATCAAGGTAAAATTGAAGAAATTGGCCTTGCTGAACAAGTTTATAATCAACCGCAACGAGAGTATACGCGACAACTTATTGCTTCTATTCCTACTGGAAATTTAGAGAAGTTCAAGGTTTCGTAACTTGAGGAGTCAGGAGTCAGGAGTCAGGAGTCAGGAGGTAAGAAAGAAGGAAGAAGGAAGAAGGAAGGAGGAAGGAGGAAGAAGTTTTTTGGTCGCGGAGCGGTGTTCTATCGCGCTCTTATCCGGACATGATATTAGTAGGTACGGAGAAAAAAATGATTGGGGTTTTCCTGCTTGCTAATGTGCGAAGATATAGCGGTTTTCAAAAGGTGTGAGGTAAATTTATGATCCCCCTAAATCCCCCTTTTTAAGGGGGACTTTGAAGAAATCTCCCTTTCAGCGGTTCCCCTACGATCCCCCTAAATCCCCCTTAAAAAGCTATGCTTTATAAACATCTTTCTTAACATAAAACTTGACAAAAAATAAAAGTTATGTATTAGCGATTCAATGGGTATTCCGGGAGAGTAAACGTATTTAATTAGAGGCTTTTTTCCCCATCTCCCCATCTCTCCATGTCCCCATCTACAGCAGGGTTTCAGGAGTTCCTTATAAGGGATAGCTTAAAAAGGGGGACTTTGAAACCTTCCTTTAAGCGGTTCCCCCCTTATTAAGGGGGGTTAGGGGGGATCTAAAACTGTATGTCACGCCTTTTGAGAAATGCTATATATTTATCTTACTCCTATAAATTCTTCCTAATTTTTTTATAATAAAAAATAACTAATATCATGTCCGGTTGAACAGTTATAAATAAACGACGAAGGAGTCAGGAGACAGGAGACAGGAGACAGGAGGGTAGAAAGAATGAAGAAGGAGAAAGTTTTTTTATCACTAGACATCTCCGATAATCAAAAATCAAATCAATTATCGTGCATAAATAATCAATTCTTTCCCCCTACTCCCTACTCCCTACTCCCTACTCCCTCTTTTCCGGAGAGGTCTACTAATTATCCGGACATGATATAACACATAACAAATGAAATAATTATGATTGAATGGTTAATTGCTTGGGGGGGTAGTGAAGCGGTTAAATTTATTGCTCAGGAAGTTATCGGAGAATTAGGTAAGGATGCCGCTGAAGACTATGTTAAAGATTTTTTAAA